>NZ_CALGOG010000021.1:0-10968 GCF_937958135.1 uncultured Thermosynechococcus sp.
AATTGCCACAGCCCTCCGCACGCGATCGTCGGAATCCTTGGCCAAAAGAGCAAGAATGTCGTCGGTAACGTTGGGATTTTGGACAACAGATTTGCGGACTACATAGGATTTATCCTGGGCAAGCCGTCTGAGAAGTTCCGCAGAACAATTGGGATTCGTGGCCAGACTCTCGCGCACAAAATCACACGGGTCTTGACTTAATAATGTCATGGCAGACTCCGGGGTTTTCGGGTGTCGAGCAACCAACTGACGCACCCAAAACTCCTCGTCAGAGGCAAGGACAAATAACACCTCAGCAGTCACATTGGGATTTTGTAAGACGAGTTCCCTGACTTCCCAAGAAGGACGCTTGGCCAAGTTCATTAAAGAACGAGGAGTTGGATTCCGTGAGTTCGTTAAAAGATTGGGAATTGAAGGCAATAGTTTCACCATGGGAGGTTCCCTTACGTCGATCCATTAGCCATTAGTATAGTGGATAGTCTTATCTATTGGATTATTGGATCAACGTAATAGATAAGACATGGGGAATATCCTGGCTCTGGCTCGATTGCACACACCTGCTTTCCCGGTCCTTGGTGAGATACGCTACAGTTTCAATAAAGAAAAATTCCTATGCAAGAAGCCTGTACTAGAACACCTTGGAACGTAGGAACAACCAGTCTGCTGCCGCGTTGAATGCGCGCATGGTCGCCTCAAGTGCGCAAACCTGATCAGGTTTGGGCCGCAGTTGTGTTTGCAATGTCAGCTTCATGGACGACATAATAGACGAATCATGTCTCTATAATAGATGAATCAATGCAATCTTGCGCAAAACCTTTGCCGCCACCTGTGAGTACAACTTGTCAATTTCCTTCTGCATTGCGCGTAGTGGTGACTCTCAATCCAAATGTGCCTACGGGAGTGTTGGCAAGGGATCACCCACTTGTCCCTGTACTACGCAACCTGGCGATTCAGTTGCGGTTCCGAGACTTTAGGCGGGGTGACAGTCACCCACTTGTCCCTGTACTACGCAACCTGGCAATTCAGTTGCGGTTCCGAGACTTTAGGGGGTGACAAGAAGTGCCCTGGCCCTGGAACGGATGTTCTGGGCCGCGTTCACATCTGCGTGGTCGGTGTGTCCACACTTCACGCAGCGGAATTCTGCTTGGGATGGGCGGTTGGCCTTGTCGATATGCCCGCAGCACGGGCAGGTGCGGCTCGTGTTTCTCGGATCGACAATAATCACTTCGACACCTTCACGCTTTGCCTTGTACTCAATAAAGGCGCGAAGTTGATGGAAGGCCCAACTGCTCATCCTCGCCCGCTGCGCCTTGCGAAACCGTGTCCGGCCGCGAATCCCCTTGAGGTTTTCGAGGGCGATGCCGCGTCCGTTGTCTTTGGCCTTCTTAACGAGCGATTTGGAAATCACATGGTTTATATCCCTGCGGAATCGCGCTTCACGACCTGCAAGGGATTTGAGCTTGCGCCGGATGTTCTTGGGACGCAATCCGCGCCGTTTCCGGCCGGCCGCCGCCTTCTGGAGGCTACGCCTCAGATCAAGGTTACGAGTACGGCAGGCTTCTACAACTTCGCCGCAGTATCGTATTCCATCGCTGTCCGTGGCGATGTTTGCTACCCCCAAGTCTACGCCGATGAAGTCGGTTGCCGGCGTCTTCGTGCCGTCTGGCAGTTCGATGGTTAAATGCAGAAACCATTTGCCGTCTTTGCGTCGAACGAGATCACATTGCCCCTTGGCGGCAGTAAACCGTTGGGCCTGGTAGGAGCCCATGATGAAAGGTACCTCTATCCTGCCGAAAAGCGTCAGCAGGGACACAGACCCACCCTTCACACGCTCCCCATCCACACGCTCCAGTTTTTTGAAACTCATCAGCCGTTCATCGTAGGGAATGGCTGCGAACGGACGGAAATGGGGACGCTTGGTCTTGTCGCGTTTGTACGCCTCACATACCTGAGCAATACAGCGAACCGCCATCTGCGCGGAGAGCGAGAAGCGTTCGCGCAGGGTTCGATAGAACAGCTTGTGCAACGCACGCTTATTGGCTGTCTTTCTGGTAAATGCCTCTCCTGCCAACCAGTCTGCTGCCGCGTTGAATGCGCGCATGGTCGCCTCAAGTGCGCAAACCTGATCAGGTGTGGGCAGCAGTTGCGTTTGCAATGTCAGCTTCATGGACAACATAATAGACGAATCATGTCTCTATAATAGATGAATCAATGCAATCTTGCGCAAAACCTTTGCCGCCACCTGTGAGTACAAATCGTCAACTTGATTCTGAATCTCCACCGTGCGGGCGATGGCAGCGGCTCTTACGATCTTTGAGGTACTTTTCCAGCACCTGGTAACCGCCGATTTGATATTCCCACATTTCCGTCGTGATGCCCTCGAAGTATTTATTTTTGTTAATCTCCACACGCCTGATAGCGCACAAACTCAATTTGGTTGCTACCCTGCCCTTGGTACTTGACTCCCGAAGGTGCCACTTCACGCAACAGGTGCAGGTCAATCAGTTCCTGCCCCAGGGCAGCCATTTGCTGGAAGAGGTTGCCATCCGCCGCTTGGTGCTTGCCAGATATCCGCAAATGTGATAACGTTTCCCTAAAACCATATGCTTGTCCTGCTCTCGATTTTGCTTTTGCGTTCCTCAAGCCACTCGTAAAGTCGCTGATCCGTGAGGGGTTGATAGACAGGAAGCTGCAATTCACGCGCTAATTCTGCTGCCCCCACATCGGAGAGAATGCGATCGGGACACTGTTGCAACCAATGGGCAAGATCAATGGGATTTTTTACCCGTGAGACATTGATGACACCGCTGAGACGCTGTTGCTGCCCATCCATCAGCGACGCACTCATGCGAATCTGACCATCCGATTGCAGCACAGAACCCGTCCCTGCATTAAAGCGGGGTTCATCCTCGAGGAGCCGACACCCCAAAACCACGGCTTCAATGGCCGTTGCCCCTTCTTTAAGGGATTGAACCACTTGGGTAACAATTGCATGCAGGGATCGGCGGACGGGAACAAGACCGCCTTTGTTTTGGAGCGAACTGCCGGCGCCGCCATGGAGAATAACAGTGGGTTGGGGCATCCTCAATCCTAGAAATTAAGGGAGTTCTAGCTCCAAGATACCCCGTGGGGATGGCCTAAATCCAGCGCTTTAGGCAACGGCAGCCGTTGGCATCTCCTTATACTCTGGGGTGACTTCATCCTCTGGCGTGACTTCCTCAGCATCCAGGAGTGCTTGCAGTTCTTGGATGGCTCGCTGCGTGTCTTCCACTTGACTGAGGAGCGATCGCGCGATTTTTTCACCGGAGGCGGTAGACTGCACCACTTCGCGGATGTGATGGCGAAAATGATTGGCCATTTCCTCCACCTGCTGGTTGGCCAAAACCACTTGGTTGGCCAGTTTGTTAATGGCTTCAGTAATAAAGTCAAACCCCGCCATCTGCTGGCCGCTACGACTGGCAATTAAGCCTGCTTGTACCGCAAGGTGCTTCACCTGACGGGTAATCTCCGCAATTTGATGGGTGGCTTGGTCAATAATTTCCACATCCCGCTTCAGGCGTTCGCTGAGACGATAGACGTCCGCTGTGTGCTGCGTAATTTGGTTGACGCCGATGAAGGTTTCTTGAAAGGCTTTTTGTCCCCGTTGCGAGAGCACTTGGCTAATGGAGACGAACCGCTGGTTGAGTTGGGCAATTCGCTCTGCTTGCTCGCGCACAGACCGCTCCTGCTGCTCTAGAATCTCATTCATTTGTTGGGTGCGTATTAGCTCACTTTCGAGACGCTTTGCGTACTCTTGGTTACGCTCTTTTTCCACCTTTAACTTCTCAAGAAGTTGCTGGGTATGGAGGTGCTGCTGCTGAATGAAGAGATTTTTCTTGCTCAACACTTGAGCTTGGGCAATCAGGATTGCCCGCATATCCACCAGGACTAGTTGCTTGCCTCTACGCACCACCACGGGTTCATAGACAAAGGCCGGAGGCCGACTTAAGGCCTGTTCTACAGCTTCTTCGACGGGAGTGCGCGCCATCAGGACAAGGGGAAGCACTGTGGGCGCAGCAATTTCTGGAATCAATTTGATCGGGCGCGGCAAGTAGAGATCTCGGCCAAACTGTTGACTCATCCGTTCAAAAAACTTGACCTTGGAGATCATGCCGATGACGCGATCGCGGGCCACCACCAACACGCCGGGTAGCTCAGGGCGACGTTGAAACTCATCCGCTACTTCTTCAGAGATGGTTTCAGGGGAAACTTGATAAGAAAAATAGGGTAAATCGGCCAATGTAGCGGCTGCGGACAGTTGAACATTGACTGCCTTATTCATTTTGGTGGTCCCCCAGAATAAGAATTGTTTTGGGAAAACTTTGCTTTCGTTTTACCTCACTAAAATTATCCCGACTTAAGAGTAGGAGAAAATTATTTTTTGGTTATCTTTTGGTTAAGTTTTGTTGGTACCAGCGGCAAAATGCCTGAAATCTTCGGAGAATAACAGGCTCCCCAGCCTTGGTTGAGATTTAAGAAATGGGTGTTATCTGGGATACAGTTTTTATTTGCTCGGTCTATGAATTTGCGGCATACCACTGCTCGACCTGCTGTTGAATTGCTGCTGTTTCTGCGGGGCTAAATTTATCAATATTTTTGAGAATTACATGCATGCGTCCTTGAGAATTAAGAACTTGGCGGTGGCGGGCGAGAAAGTGCCAATAAAAGAAATTAAAAGGACAGGCGCGATCGCCCACCCGTTGCTTTGGATCATAGACACACCCTTGGCAATAATTGCTCATGCGCTGAATGTAATTGGCCGAGGCGGCATAGGGCTTAGAAGCCAGCAGCCCACCATCGGCAAACAATCCCATGCCTAAGACATTGGTTTGCATGACCCAATCGTAGGCATCAATAAAGACGCTGTGGAACCAAGTTTCCACCTCTTGGGGGCACAGACCGGCAATGAGGGCAAAGTTGGCAAGAATCATCAGCCGTTGGATGTGGTGGGCATAGCCGGTGCGCTCAATTTGCTCTAGAACGTGGCGCAGACAGTTCATCGAGGTGCGATCGCTCTGCCAAAAGAAAGCCGGCAGGGGTTGCCGATGCTGAAAGAAGTTGTGCTGAACGTACTCGGCACCAAAGTAGTGGTAGAGGCCATACATATACTCCCGCCAGCCAAGGATTTGGCGAATAAACCCCTCAACGCTATTCAAGGGCAACTGCCGTTCGCGGTAGGCCTCTAGAGCAGCACTGATCACCTCCTGCGGCTGTAGGAGTCCCAAGTTCAAATAGGGGGAAAGCAAACTATGCCAAAGGGTCTCCTGCCCCACAACCATGGCATCTTGGTAGGGGCCAAACTGGGGCAAGCGGTACTCAATAAAGTTTTCCAGCGCCCGCAGGGCTTGAGTGCGAGTAACTCCCCAGTAAAAGGGTTCAATGTGACCGTAGGTGTCAAAGTTTCCTTGGCGCACAGTCTCAATCACTTCTTGCGTGATTTGATCGGGAGAAAAGTGCAGGGGCGGTGGTGGTTTGAGGTGCGTAGGCGGAGGTTGGCGATTTTCGGCATCGTAGTTCCATTTGCCCCCTACTGGCGTTTTACCCTCCATGAGAATCTGAAACCGCTGGCGACCTGCCCGGTAGAAATACTCCAAGACCAAGGTTTTGCGACCTGTGGCCCACTGCTGAAATTCTGCTTCTGACCAGAGAAAGTGATTGTTGGGCAACAACTTGATGGCACAGGGCAGGTCAAGGGTGGCAATCAGATGCCGAAAGGGGCGATCGCTGGGCTGCATGATCCTCAGCTCATGGATTCGGTGCGCTTCAACCCACTGCCGCAGTGGGGTGGCAAAGTCGGGGGCGATCGCGTAGGTCACCGGCCAACCGGCCGCTTCAAGTTCTTGGGCAAAGTGGCGCATGGCCGACCAGACAAGCACCAGTTTTTGGGCATGGTAGCGCCGCTGTTTCGCCCACCCTTGCGACTCAATGAGGATGACGGGCACAGGGCTTGCACAGCTTTGCAGGGCTGCTTGCCCCTGCCACAGTTGATCGCCTAAAACCCAAACGCCAATAGTCATCTTGACTCACGTTGTGAATAAAAACTGGGGGGAGGATGGTTTGCTACAGTCAATGTGGTTTATCTTAGTGTTCAACTGTTGCCACTGCATACGAAACTCATCATGCAAATTCGTCGGCGTCCCCCCAATCCTGTTGTGACGGTTCACAATCTCCACTACCAAGTACCGGTAGCCGATGATACCCCCCGCAATATCCTTGAAAAAATCGTTTGGCACAAGGAACAGGAGGTAGAGCAACTGCGGGAAGTGCTGCCCTTGCCAGAGTTGCAGCGCCAAGTGCTCGATGCGCCACCCGTGCGCTCCTTTTTAGAGGCTCTGCAAGCCCCCGTCACCCAACCGGCACTGATTGCCGAGGTCAAGAAAGCGTCCCCTAGTAAAGGGATTATCCGCCCCAATTTTAATCCGGTGGCGATCGCCCAAGCCTATGTTGCTGCTGGCGCGACCTGTCTTTCCGTCCTGACGGACAGTGAATTTTTTCAAGGCAGTTTTGAGTACCTTGCCCAAATTCGCCAAGTGGTGGAGGTGCCGCTACTGTGCAAGGACTTTATCCTCTACCCCTACCAGATGTTTCTGGCAAGGTTACGGGGCGCGGATGCTGTTCTCCTGATTGCGGCCATCCTCTCTGACGACGATCTGCGCTATTTCCTGCGCATTGCCCAGGGTTTAGGACTGACGGCACTGGTGGAAGTACACACGACCGAGGAAATGGAGCGGGTTTTAGGCCTTGAAGAGGTGCGCCTTGTGGGCATCAACAATCGCAATCTGACAGACTTTAGGGTTGATCTAGCCACTACTGAAAAGCTGTTGGCTACCTACGGGGCGCAATTGCGCGATCGCAACATCCTTGTGGTCAGTGAATCCGGTATTCATCAGCGCGCCGATGTGGAACGAGTCACGCAAGCGGGCGCCGCTGCCATTTTAGTGGGAGAATCCCTAATGCGCCCCCCTGCGGAGATGGCGCACCTGAGCGAGGCTGAGCAACTGCAAAAGCGAATTCAGCAGTTATTTCCAGAGTTAGCGCGCTAGGTATGCCCCTGAAGGCAATCTTGTTGGATTTCAATGGCGTGATCCTTGACGATGAGGCGATCCATGCTGCCCTCGTTGAGGAGATTCTACTGCAAGAAAATGTGCGCCCGCAGCGGGGAGAATATGACCTCTTTTGCTTAGGAAGGAGCGATCGCGCCTGCTTAGACAACCTCCTCAGTCGCCGCGGCCGGGCTGTCACTCCCGCCTATTTGGATAAACTGGTGGCACAAAAGGCAGCCGCCTACCGGGCACGCTTGGCCAGTATGGAACCATTTCCCTTCTTTGCGGGGGCGATCGCCCTGCTGGAGAAACTCCGTGCTGCCCAATTGAAAATTGCCATTGTCACCGGTGCCCTGCGCTCCGATGTCGAGTTAGCTCTTGAGCGGGGAAACCTTACTGTGGACTGCATTATCAGTGCCGAAAGCGTGGAACGGGGTAAACCCTACCCTGACCCCTATCTCCGTGCAGTTGAAACTTTGCAAGCCCTAGGGGGTGATCTCACGGCTGCTGATTGTCTGGCGATTGAGGACACCCTCGTGGGGATTCAATCTGCCCGTGAGGCCGGTGTCAAAGTTTTGGGGGTAGCGCATACCTACCCTCTCCACATGCTCCAGCGTCGCTGCCATTGGGTACTGGATCGCCTTGATCAGTTCGACCTTGAGGAAATTGCGCCGGTGTTTGAGCGCAGTACGGCTGCCACGCCCTCCATGTCCTCCTAGAGGTGTTTGATCTCAGCAATGAGTTGATTGAGCACTTCCTTGGCATCGCCAAAAAGCATCAGTGTTTTGTCTTTGTAGAACAAGTCATTGTCAATGCCGGCAAAGCCCGGATTGAGGCTGCGCTTAATCACAATTGTGTGCCGTGCCCGATCCACATCGAGAATGGGCATCCCATAGACAGGGCTACTGGGGTTGGTGCGGGCAGCGGGATTCACCACATCGTTAGCACCAATCACCAACGCCACATCCACATGCTCAAACTCTGGATTGATCTCCTCCATGTCCTTGAGTTGGGGGTAGGGGACATTGGCTTCCGCAAGCAGCACATTCATGTGGCCGGGCATGCGACCCGCAACGGGGTGAATTGCATATTTGACATCAACCCCCAGTCGCTCCAGTTGATCCGCCAGTTCTTTGACACTGTGCTGCGCTTGAGCCACCGCCATCCCATAGCCGGGGACAATGACAACGGACTTGGCGTAGCCGAGCATCATGGCACTTTCTTCAGGATCAATTGTGTGTACCGACTTCGCCGTAGCGTGGGCAGTTACCTCCCTGTTGCCAGGGGTTGCACTACCAAAGCCACTAAAGAGGACATTGGTTAAGGAGCGATTCATCGCCTTGCACATGATCTGCGTCAAAATCAGCCCCGAAGCCCCCACCAAGGCACCTGCGATAATCAGCATACTGTTGCCCACAATAAAGCCGGCGGCACTGGCAGCCAGCCCGGAAAGGGAGTTCAAGAGGGAAATCACTACGGGCATATCGGCGCCGCCAATGGGCAGGACAAAGAGTACCCCCAAACTACTGGCGATCGCCACCAAGCCCCAGAAAATCGGCAGCTGACTTGGGTCTAGCCAAACCAACCCACCGCCAACCCAAAAGGCCACCAGTAAGCCGAGGTTAATCGCCTGCTGCATCGGGAAAATGATCGGTGTCCCCGAAATCAGTCCCTGAAGTTTACCAAAGGCCACAAGGCTGCCGGTGAAGGTAACGCCCCCAATCAGCACCCCCAAGATAATTGTGACCAGTGTACCGGCGCTCAGCGGCTCACCCACGGCTACAAGGCGACAAAATTCACCAATGCTCACCAGGGCAGAGGCCGCCCCTCCGAAACCATTGAGTAACCCCACCATCTGGGGCATGGCCGTCATTTCCACTTTGTAGGCGGCAATCGCGCCAATGACACTGCCGAGGCCAATGGCTGCTAGGATGCCCGTATAACTAACAATCTGACGATCAAGGAGCGTGACCACAATCGCTATTAACATCCCCAAGGCGGCAAGGCGATTTCCTTGACGTGCCGTAGCCGGAGACCCCAGTTTTTTCAAACCGAGGATAAAAAGCGCTGCAGCGCCCAAATAGCTCAATTCTTCAGTGCGTGTTAGCCAGTCCATGGTGCCTACCGCTTAAACATCTGCAACATACGATCCGTGACCAAAAAACCGCCCACCACATTAATCGTGGCCAGCACCGTCGCAATGACTCCCAAGACCACCGTTAAGGTTGTCTGCCCACCGCCTGCCAGGAGCAGCGCCCCAATCACCGCAATGCCGGAGATAGCATTGGAGCCAGACATGAGGGGGGTATGCAGGGTGGGCGGGACTTTATGAATCACCTCAAAGCCAATGAAACTGGCCAGTACAAAAATAATCAGACCGACAAGAATGGGATCTGTCATGGAACCAACCCTCTAGGGAAATTTCTAAACTGTTTTGGCCAAGGTTTGGGCAGGATGCAGCAGTTGCAGTACCCGTGGGTTGCGTACCTGCCCTTCATGGGTGATACAAGCGGCATCAATAATGTCATCGCCAAAGTTCAACACCAATTCCCCCTTGGGGGCAAGGTACTTCAGGAGCGCTGAAATGTTTTTGGCATACATTTGACTGGCATGCATGGCCATTGTCGAGGGCAGGTTGATTGGACCAATAATGGTGACCCGCTGATGACAAATGGCGCGCCCGGGTTCGGTGCAGGCACAGTTGCCCCCCTGCTCAGCGGCTAAATCCACAATGACTGAACCGGGTTTCATGCTGGCCACCATGCGTTCTGTTACCAAAAGAGGGGCAGGTTTACCAGGGACTTGCGCGGTGGTAATGACCACATCGGCACTGTGGACGTGGGTAGCGATCGCCTCTTGGGTTTTGTGCTTCGCCACTTCAGACACCTCTTTGGCATAGCCACCGGCAGCAACGGTATCCTCCTCAAGGTTGACTTCCACAAACTTGGCACCGAGGCTTTGCACCTCTTCCTTGACCGCCGGGCGAATATCAAAGGCTTCAACCACAGCCCCCAAACGCCGGGCGGTGGCGATCGCCTGCAAGCCAGCTACCCCTGCGCCAATGACAAAGACCTTGGCCGGGGGAATTGTACCGGCCGCCGTCGTCAGCATTGGAAAAAAGCGGGGCAAATGGGACGCCGCCAATAACACCGCTGCATAGCCTGCTACCGCCGCTTGGGAGGATAGGGCATCCATACTCTGGGCACGACTTGTACGGGGAATACACTCAAGGGCAAAGGCAGTAATCTGTCGCTCTGCTAAGTGCTGCATTTGCCATGGATTCCCTAGGGGATTGAGAAAACCAATTAGCGTTGTACCGGGGCGAATCCACTCCACCTCGCGATCGCGGAGCGGGCTAACCTTGAGCAGCACATCCACACCGCCCCAGACCTCTTCAATGGAGTAACCAATTTCCGCACCTGCGGCACGGTAGTCATCATCGCTGTAGTGCGCCATATCTCCTGCGCCGGACTCCACACAGAGGTGATACCCCTGCTGCACCAGCTTGGCAACAACTTCGGGAATCAGGGCGACCCGTTGTTCACCCACTTCGCGTTCCTTAACGACCCCAACTTTCATAGGCACTCTTGGATAGGGTTTGCAGTCTTTACAGAACAATTCTTTTGGTGTGCTCATCAGGGCATTTTTTTATAACAGCCCGACACCGTCACAACACATTCACACGCTGTCCTGTACTGATCCTCAACCTACTGCGATCCCCCTAGGAATGCGAGGAAATGTCAGCATTTCGTAGGGGTTCTCCACAAGTCTTATGATCCCCGGTAATGTTTGTAACAAATGTTGACACTATCACTGAGGACTTTTACTTAATTACCCCTTTTCATCCTTTTGGATGATCGCTAAACCTGTGATTAATTTGGGATCA
>NZ_CALGOG010000022.1:0-26044 GCF_937958135.1 uncultured Thermosynechococcus sp.
TCCCTATGGGGATAGTCTGGATTGACATGATCCAAGGGGACGATGCCCCCCAAGTCGCGAGCACCGGCTTCTAGGCATGCCCGCAAGACCTCTGGATCTGTGACGAGATTTGCCGGAATTTGAATGGTAATCTCCTCGGGCAAGAGCGATCGCGCTAACCGTACCACGTTCGGTAATTGCCTCAGATCAAAGGGGGGCAACGCTGCGTCCTGTTGCTGGCCGGGACTGTGGGGTTGCAGAATAACCTCCTGAATGTGTCCCCAACGCCGATGGCACTCAGCAATCGCAGTGAGGGTCTCTGCCCAGTCCTGCGTTTCTTCGCCAATCCCCAAGAGCAACCCCGTGGTGAAGGGAATGCCTAGTTCCCCTGCCTGTTCCAGTTGCCTCAAGCGCAGTTGGGGGTCTTTGCTGGGGGCATGGCGATGGACAGTGTGCAATAGTTTTGGGGTCAATTGCTCTAGCATGAGTCCCATCGAAGCATTCACCGCCTTAAGAGTGGCCATTTCTGCTCCACTGAGGGGACCGGCATTGGTGTGGGGCAAAAATCCATAATCCAACGCTAAGGCGGCTAGCTCGTAAAGACGCTCCAACCATTGGGAGCGTTGAGGACTATCGGGAGCAACTTCGCCACTGAGAATGAGGATTTCGCGCACGTGCTTGGGGTCAAGAGAAGCAAGTTGTTTGGCTGCTGCCTCTACACTCAACCAACCGCTGCTGCCAATATCGCGGCGAAAGTTACAGTAGGTGCAGCGGTTAAAGCACTCGTAGGTGGGGACAAGGGTAAAGGCTGGACTGTAGGTTACTGTGCGATCGCCCATAGCAGACCAGCAAAAGAGTGACCTCATCTCAGGGCCAGTGCGTTCAAGACGGTTATTGCCGAGGCGACAGTCACCATTGTTAGGGTTACCATCAATCCGAATGTCTGGATTAAATCAAAAATAAAATGGTTAACAGATAATTTAATCGCGCATTTGATGATTACCTTCAGTTGTTACAGCCATGGCCGAGGGAGAAGATCTTGGTTTCAGTCGGCATAACGAGCGATCGCGAAGACGTAGAGGGCATGACCTGCCAACAACGTTAACCACATAAGCGTTACCGTCGGCATAAAGGGCACTGCCGTGGGTTGCAGTTGATGCCAAAACCAGCCACCGGAATTAAAAGCAGCAAAAAGGGCAACATGGACGGCAAAATTCATGCGATCGTCTAGGCGGCGATAGCGCGGATCACGGCGATCGGGCTTACGGGGCCAACGGGGAGGCATACACAGCGTACCTAAATCACTTCCAGTTCGTCGGGGTGAAAATGGGCAATAAATTTGGGACTAAAGCGCACCTGAATTGGGTAGTTGGGGCTAATGGGACGACCTTGCCAGTCGTTGAGGATGGCGCAAACTTCTCCTTCCATTCCCTGAAGGTCAAAGGGTTCGTTACGATGCTCAGGATGGTGATAGACCACGGTGGGGGTCTTGACGCGCACCCGCAGACCAACACTTAAGGTTTGTTGTTCCATGACGCTCATTCGTTTGTTGTTCTCCTCGACTGGCAGGGGTTTTGTTTTTATCGTCGCATACGGATCGCCAAGGGCGATCGCCCTAGGACAATTGAAAAGTATTTGTTACCATCGCGAGCGCATCCCGTTAGTTGGAAGAGCCGATGATCTGATGACCGAGGGAGTTGCCATTGCCGCTTATAGTCATTACTGGCATCAGCAGCAAGGAGCGCACTTGATGGCGTTTTTCGGGGCTGAGGTATTCCTGCTGGACACAGCGCCAAGTTTGCCACTGGCGTGTCTGCTCAAGGGCAATCATTTCTGCAAGGCAAGGAGAGGCTTGGCGGAGGTTAAGTCCGAGTTGGGTACGGAAAAAATCATGGAGGACAACGCCATCGTGAAGTGTACCTAAGAGTTCTTGCAACTGAGCAAAGGCATCCACCTGTTTAGCGAAGGCATCTCCATAGACACTGCTAAAGAGTTCCATCTGATAGCGGACTCGCTTAGTTTGCTTGCGGAGATCGTGGAGATCTTCACCTGCTGTTTGCAGCCACTGGGGCGGGTTACTAACCGCAAGGAAGACGGGGCGATCGCCCTGCCATTCAATCGCCACTTGCCACCCCGGATGCAGCAGCAGTTGACACACCAGAGGCAATAAAATATCTGGGGCAATCAGTTCCGTTGGTAAGTTGGCAACCTCACGATATTGAGGAGCAGCTAGCCATTCTTCTAGCCCCTGTTGCAATTTGCGATAGCGATCGCTCCGCAGCAGTTGGAGGGCTTTTTGCAGCAGTTCTGTGCGTTGTTTTTCAAGTTTCTTAATTAGTTTTGCCAGTTGTTGTTGCTCAGGGCGAGGCAGATGAGGGTAATACTGCTCCTTGAGCGCCAGCATCATGACATCTAAATCCCGCACGGGACTGAGACTGCCCGCGATCGAGCGCACCCGCTGAATTGACACCCCCTTGGGCAACCGCACTGTGTTGCAAAACACTTCCAGAGCCGTTCGCAGGCGACGCAGACCCACCCGCATCTGGTGAATTGCCTCAACATCGCGATCGCGAATCACCCCCGGCTCATGTTTGCTAATTTTGCGGTAGTACTTTTCAAAAGCGGCGTACGCGACATGCCCTAGGGTTTCCATCAGCCCCCCTGCTCAGCGCCCAAAGAAATACCACTACTAAATTAACGTTGATTAACCAAACTTACTCTTATCTTAATTTTAACTTAACCATGTTGGAGGGCTGTGGCTGACTCACGATTTGGCAACAAAAACCCCGCTCAAGGAGAACGGGGATTAGTGGAGTCATACAGTAGTAGCAAATTAAGGTGAGAAATCTTAGGCAGCCGCTAGATTTTTGGCAACAAAGTCCCAATTCACCAGTTGGTTGAGGAAGTTATCAATGAAGTCGGGACGACGGTTTTGGTAGTCGAGATAATAGGCGTGCTCCCACACGTCAAGGGTCAGCAGAGGCACTTGACCATGAACCAGTGGATTTTCCGCATTGGGGGTTTTGGTGACTTTCAGCGTACCAGCTTCGAGCACCAACCAAGCCCAGCCGCTGCCAAATTGAGTAGCAGCCGCATTTTTGAACTGGGACTTGAACTCGTCATAGCTACCAAAAGCACTGTTGATGCGAGCCGCTACATCTCCTGTGGGGGCACCACCACCGGGCTTGAGGCTATTCCAGAAGAAGGTGTGATTCCACACTTGCGCGGCATTGTTGAAAATGCCCACTTTGGCTGCATCGCCATAGGTTATGCGAATAACATCTTCAAGGGATTTGTCAGCCAGTTCGGTATCTTGGGTAAGTTTATTGAGGTTGTCCACGTAGGCTTTATGGTGCTTGCCATAGTGAAATTCTAAAGTTTTCGCAGACATCCCATAGGGTTCAAGGGCACCCGGATCAAAGGGAAGGGGTTCTTGTACAAATGCCATAGTGTTCTATACCTCTCTAAAGGTGATGCAGGTCTAGGCGACTAGAGGTCAATTATTCCAAAAGGCACTTAGCAGCAGTGCCCATCGCCTAATTAACAATTCGCAATAATTATATCACCCTCATTTCCACTTCGGAAAAGGGCTGCACAACTGCATGATATGTTCAGAGGGGTTTTGAGTTTTGCGCTCTATGGTTGATTCCGTCCTTCGCCTAGATCAGGTTTTGATTCCTGAGGATGCCCCCATTCGTTTTGGTACGGATGGTTGGCGGGGCATTATTGGTGCCGAATTTACCTTTAACCGTTTGCTACGAGCTGCGAAGGCAGCGGCGGCAGTGCTCCATCACACCTATGGCAAGGACGCAGAACCTCGAATCATTGTGGGCTACGATCGCCGATTTTTGGCGGAACAGTTTGCGGCAGCCGTTGCCCAACTACTGATCAGCCAAGGCTACGAGGTGTGGCTTTCTAGTTGTGCAGCACCCACCCCCGCCTTTAGCTGGGCAGTCAAAGCAGCGGGAGCAATTGGTGGCTTAGTGATTACGGCAAGTCACAATCCCGCTATCTATGCAGGACTCAAAGTGAAGGGCGCCTTTGGCGGTTCAGTCCCAACAACCGTCACCCAAACTATCGAAGCACAGTTGGCTCAGGGAGACCCACCATTGGTGCGTGAAGCAAAAACGGACTATCAAGTCTTTGATCCCTGGCCGAGCTATTGTGCAGCTTTGCGCAGTCATGTTGATCTGGCGCCACTTCGGGAGGCGATCGCCACGGGCAAGCTGCAGGTGTGTGCTGATGTCATGCATGGGGTGGCCGCAGGGGGACTAGAGCGGTTATTGGAAGTCCCGATACAGGAATTGCGGCGCGATCGCGACCCTCTCTTTGGCGGCGGTGCCCCTGAACCGATTGGCCGGTATTTAGCCGCAACCCAAGAGCAACTGCGGCAACAACAGAGCACAATTCCCACTGTCTGCCTAGTTTTCGACGGCGATGCCGATCGCTTGGCGGTGATTGATGGCGAGGGGGTGCTGTACACTGCCCAAGAAATCATTCCCATTTTGATTGATCATCTGGCACAGCACAGTCCCTACCGAGGAGCCGTGATCAAATCCATTAGCAGTTCGGATCTGGTGGCGCGGGTGGCCGCTCACCATGGGTTGCCTGTAATTGAAACGCCCATTGGCTTCAAGTACATTGGCGATCGCATGCTTGCTGGAGAAACCATCCTCTTAGGGGGAGAAGAATCCGGTGGGATTGGCTATGGCCACCATATTCCTGAACGGGATGCATTCCTTTCAGCTCTGTACCTCCTGCAAGCCTTGGTAACCTCGGGGTTGAGCGTAGGGGAATACTATCAGCACTTGCAGAAAATGACAAACTTTTACAGTGCCTACGATCGCCTTGATCTCACCCTTGCCTCCTCGGCGCAGCGGCAAAAACTTGCGACGACACTTGCCGAGCATCCCTTCACCCAGATTTTGGATATGCCCGTCAGCCATTGGGACACTGTTGACGGCTACAAATTTCATCTCGCCAATGGCAGTTGGTTGCTGATTCGCTTTAGTGGCACTGAACCCCTGCTCCGCCTCTACTGCCAGGGGAGAACCCCTGAAGAGGTGCACCGCATTTTAGAATGGGCAAGTCAATGGGCAGTTTCAGTGGTTAGTTAGTGCCTCTACCCCGGCGGGTTGCTTAGCAACAACTGTGGAAAGCACGCTCAAAAAGAATCCCAATCCTCATCTCCCAATAGTGGAAAAATCCTAATGTCAGCAGATCCCTCCAGCGAAAGTTCCGCCGCCAGTGTCCGTGCCCCCCTCCCCTTTTGGACTAAACTGGCCTTCGGTGCCGGCGATCTTGGAACTGCTATTACCGCCAACTTGCAGGTGTTTTTCTTGATGGTGTTCCTGACAAACGTGGCTGGACTCAGTGCCGGCCTCGCAGGAAGCGTGCTGATGATCGGCAAAATCTGGGATGCCATCAACGACCCAATCATCGGCTACTTGAGCGATCGCACCCCCAGGGGTAGGTGGGGACGCCGCCACATCTGGATGATCTCAGCAGCCATTCCTTTTGGCGTCTGTTTTTTCTTGAACTGGTGGGTACCGACAACGGATCAAACGCTCCTGTTTGCCTATTACACCATCATGGGCATCCTGTTTAACACGTTTTATACTGCTGTGAACCTGCCCTACAGTGCCCTGACAGCAGAACTCACTGAGGACTACAACGAACGCACCAGTCTCAATAGTTTTCGCTTTGCCTTTTCCATTGGGGGCAGCATTGGTGCGTTACTGCTGGCACAACTTCTCTTCCAAGTCATTCAGGAGCCACCAACCCAATATATTGTCCTCGGGGGGATTGCCGCGGCATTCTCGGTACTCCCTATTTACTGGTGTGTGTGGGGAACCCAACAGCGCGTGCGCGAGTTTGAACAGCATACCCCTAGCCGTTGCCAAAGCCGCTTACCCCTGAGAACGCAATTGCGCTTAGTCTTTCACAATCGTCCCTTCTTGCTGGTCATGGGGATTTACCTCTGCTCTTGGTTAGCAGTGCAAATTACAGCTTCCCTGATTCCCTTTTTTATTGGCGATTGGTTGCAAATGTCTCCCGCTGAATATACGCAGGTGGCACTTGTGGTTCAATCTACGGCAATGGGGATGCTCTTTGTTTGGAGTGCGGTGAGTCGCCGCCTAGGCAAGAAGGCCGTCTATTCCATGGGTATGACATTGTGGATCATTGCTCAGGCAGGGCTGTTTTTGCTACAGCCGGGGCAGACAGCACTGGTCTATGTCTGCGCAATTCTGGCGGGGTTTGGGGTTTCAACGGCCTATCTTGTCCCCTGGTCAATGCTCCCCGATGTCATTGATCTGGACGAACTCAACAGCGGCCAGCGGCGGGAAGGTATCTTCTATGGCTTTATGGTACTGTTACAAAAAGTGGGTCTTGCCCTGGCGCTGTTTCTTGTGGGTCAGGCGCTACAGTGGGCAGGGTATCTCCCCACTATTGGCGGTGAACCGCGACCTATTCAGCCTGCCTCGGCACTTTTGGCCATCCGCATTGCCATTGGACCGCTGCCGACCTTTTTTCTCATCCTTGGCATGGTCTTGGCTTACCTCTATCCCATTACTCAACCGGTCCACCAGGAAATTCTTTTCCGACTGCAGGCGAAACGACAAGGAGAAACTGGTGCATGAAAGGCTGGTACGTGGGCGATCGCGCCCTCATTTGGGGAGAGCGCACCTACATCATGGGCATCTTGAATATCACCCCCGATAGTTTTAGCGACGGTGGGGATTTTTTTAATCCCGCCAGTGCCATTGCCCATGCCTTAGAAATGGTGGCCGCCGGCGCTGATGTCATTGATGTGGGCGGTGAGTCCACCCGTCCTGGCGCCAGTGAAGTTCCCATTAGTGCGGAGTTGGCGCGGGTGGTGCCTGTCATTGAGGGCATCCGTCAGCAGTCCCCGATTCCCATCTCCATTGACACGACCCATGCGCTGGTTGCCCGGGCAGCGGTGGAAGCAGGGGCCAACATTGTCAACGATGTCTCAGGGGGGCAAGCGGATGCCGAGATGTTTGCGACGGTCGCTGCATTGGGGGTGCCCTACATTCTCATGCATCGGCGGGGAACCCCAGCGACTATGCAGCAATTGACCGACTATGACGATTTAATTGGCGACTTACTCCGCTATTTTCAAGAACAAACCCAGCGGGCGATCGCCAGTGGCATTGCTCCAGAACACTTGATGATTGATCCCGGCATTGGCTTTGCTAAGACCACGCCCCAGAACCTCACACTGCTGAGGGAGCTACATCGGTTTCGAGACCTTGGCTATCCCCTTTTAATTGGCCCGTCGCGCAAACGCTTTATTGGCGATGTCCTGAATCTACCCCATCCTAAAGATCGCGTGTGGGGTACCGCAGCCGTCTGCTGCCATGCTGTGGCCCAAGGAGTAGATATGGTGCGCGTCCATGATGTGGCGGCTATGGCGCAGGTGTGTCGGATGGCTGACCTGCTTTGGCGATCGCCCTAGGGGGATTCAAACCAGTGAAGGCACCGATTGCGATGAGAAAAAGACTTGTAATCTCCTCCAGAGAGGGACTCAGACCCAGAGGGATCTGTTCGCGGCGTTGCTGCCCCAACTAAAAGCCACTGTCAATGCCCAGCCCACCGGTAATTGTGCTAGCTGGAACAGCACTGGCAATCGGTAACTGTGCCAACCCCGCAGCTACACCGGTGCCCATATTGGAAATATACTCTTAGGGGCAATTGCTGCGCCCCGGCGCAGGCACACAGAGTTCCCACTCCGCATTGAAGGGTTCATAGCCTAGAGCTACCCCTGCCTGTTCTGCCTGATGGCGCACTTCCTCAAAGCACTCAAAGCCATCGGGGCGCACGGCAATAATAATGTACTCACGATCCCGCCGGCGACTGAGATTGGCCAATAACCTGCCAAGTACCGAAGTGGGCTTCGCCAGATCGGCTGTCTTCACAAGGACTCGTTGGGGATGGAGGATGACCCCTTCGCGGCGGCACTCTAGATAGCGCGGAGTGCGTTCGCTATTCTGGGCATTTTCCCGTGCCAAAATTTGCACATTGGTGCGTTCTCGTCCCAGACTGCTAGCACTAATCACCACCACTAGGAGGATTAAAGTACCAAGGGTACAGGCCAAGACTGAAAGGAAAGGAAATAAGTCCAGTTGTAGGTGGTGAAGTTGACGCCGCCGCACAGCCTACTCTACATGATTTTGGGGACGCGGAAGAAATCCTCCTCGCGATCGGGGGCGATCGCCAGCAAATCTTCGCGATTGGGCCACGGCTCCAACCGATCGGGACGGGTGACGTTGCTCACCTCAATTGCACGCGTTGTTGGCGGCACCTCTGTGACATCTAGAGCACTGAGTTGATTCACATACTCCAGAATGCTATCCAATTGCTCCGTCAGGGCTGCAATTTCGCTTTCATCAATGGCCAAGCGCGCTAAATGAGCCACCTTGCGCACGTCCTCTGCCGTAATCACTTTAGTTGCCATGTCAATTCTTGCTTAAAAGTAAACATCAATATTGGAGCGACCTGTGGTCTTCAGCCAGTTTTGCGCCTCGATGTAGTTATTGGGAGCCAGTTGAATTGCCTGTTTCCAGTACTCTGCGGCGCGATCAAAGAATTGCTCCGCTTCCTCGGAGCGCTGCTGCTCTTCGGCCTGTGTTCCCAAATAGTGGTAGATCACAGCAATGTTATTGAGGGCTTGGGGCATGCGGGGATTGAGTTCAAGGGCTTGGTGATAATACTCCAGTGCCTTTTCATGATCGCCATTGCTGGCATGGATGAGGCCAATGTTGTAGAGAATATAGCTGCGATCGTTGGGATCCTCTTCCAGTTCAAGGGCTGCTTGGTAATTTTCTAACGCCTCGGCGTATTCTCCATCTGCTTGGGCAGACATGCCATCGCGGTAATAGGCAAAGGCGGTTTTTGACTGTGCACTGGTGGGCAAGATCTTAAGAATGAGGTCAGCCATGACCGTAAAGGTTTTGTCAATGAAGTTGTCGTTCCGTTGCGATCGCGGCATAGAGCTTCCTTGAACGATCTCTTGCCTAGTGTATCAAAAGCACCACTAGAGAGCGTACTTCTCGCCAATGCCTATAAGATTTGTAGCGTTTCGCCAACAAGCCCCTAGCCCAGGCCTAAGATTGTCATACAGCCCTTTTCTACGAAGATGGCGAACACAAAAGGGAGATGCTCCTGTGCTACAGCAGTTTTGGCTGTTTTCAGCGTGTGCCATCCCTCCTGAAAAGGACTGGAGTGGCCGTCGGGGCCGTGATGCTCAGCAGAGGTTGGGAGTTTAAGATTTATGATTGAAAATATTCTATTGGCAGACTCAGGAACTGGACAATCCGAACAAATGCTCAAATCGCTGATGGAGTTGCCAGCGATTCAACGGGCTGCCGTCACCGTTTTGCACGTGATTCCACCGAAAATTACCGCCGAGGAGATGGCCGAACAACGTCAAGCGGGTGCCAAACTCCTAGCGGAAGCTGTGGCCCGCCTGCACCTTGACCCTGTGATTAGCGTCAATACCATGCTGCGGGAAGGGGATCCCAAAGATACCGTGTTACAGGTGGCCGATGAAATCAATGCCGACCTCATCATTATGGGCTCGCGAGGACTCAAACGCTTGCAATCCATTTTGGAAAACTCCGTCAGCCAGTATGTGTTCCAGCTTTCCTCTCGGCCTATGCTGCTGGTACGGGATGACCTCTATGTGAAGAAAATCAATCGCATCATGGTGGCGCTCAATAATTCTGCAGCCGCCAAAGCCTCTTTGGATTTAGCGGTACGCCTCATCGAGGGGGTCAAAGGCGGCAAACTCATTCTTGCCCATGTGAATCCAGACCCTAAAGGCCATGCCGATACCCCCAGTACTGCTGCTGAGAAAGACCCGATTCTGGCGCAAGCTGCCACCGTGGCCAAACAACGGGGGGTAGAGTACCAGTGCGTGCTGACCACAGGCAAACCCGGTGAAGAGATTTGCCGCATTGCTGGCGACACCAATGCCGATCTTCTGGTTCTTGGCTCCCCAGATCGGCGTCCCTCAATCGCCCGCAGTTTGCCCGACTTAGATCGTCTTTTGGGTACCTCCCTTTCAGACTATGTGCGGGTCTATGCCGAGTGCCCCGTGCTCTTTGTGCGACAATTGGAGGCGTAGTCGGATCTGGCGGCAGTGACCTTTTTTGAGGATCTGCGCTGGCAGGGCGATCGCCAGTGGCGACAATGGAGTGAAGCCCTTGAGTACACCTTGCTGCAACTCTTTCGCCGGCAGGAACCATTTGGGGAGTCCTCCCCATGGCTACGCGGGTTCTTTCAGGGGGTTCTCCTTGTTAGCCTTGGATTCGCCCTGTATTTCCTAGGGCGCAGGGTGTGGCGATGGTGGCAAAGGCGATCGCCTTCCCCTTCAACAAGACTCATTTCTACCCTTGGGGAGCGCCCCAAGGCCGTGGGGGAATGGCTGGAACTTGCCCAAAATCTACAATTGGCGGGGGACTACCGGGGAGCCTGCCGTGCCCTTTATATGGCTTTGCTCTATCGGTTGCAGGAGGCGGGCTGGCTGCGGCTTCAGCCCCATTGCACCAATGGCGACTACCTGCGGGAATTGGAGCGGCTCTTTCAACTGGGGGAGCGATCGCCCGCCGTACGGCGGAGTATCCAGCACCTCTTTCAAGTTCACAGTCGCAGTTACTATGGTGCCGAGGCAGTGGACGCCGAAACCCTAGCCACTTGTCAAGCCGCCTATTTTGAAGTGGAACCCTTCCTGCGGGGAGGCCAGCAATGATCGCGATCAACCGTCGGCAGGAATTTTTCCCTGGCCTCGCTCTCCTTGTACTGTTAGTGGTCGGCCTCCTGAGTCTGGTGGTGGCACCCAGCAGCCGCGCTGGCTCCTCCTTCGATTCCTCTTCTTGGGGCACGCAGCAATTTTATGCCTACCTAGAGCAGCAGGGGTTTCGGGTGGAGCGCTGGCAGCGGAACTATGACAACCTCAACAACCTCAAGAGCAAAGGGCACATTCTCCTTCAAATCAGTGGTCGTCCCATTGGTTGGCCACCGCCCCTTGTGGAGTGGCTGGCTCAGGGCAATACGCTGGTGCGCTTCTACTGGCATGGGGAACCCACAGCCGCCCCCTTTGAGACACGGCTCTCCATGCCTCAAGGCAATGTGTTAGTTGAAACGCGCCGCCGCGTTCCCGTCCGGCAGGGCGATCGCCCCCTCCTTGCCGATGATTACGGTTGGATTGTCTATCTTAGACGCTCCCATAGTCCCCCCAATCATGAACAGCGCATCCTTGGCGTCTATCCTTGGTTAGTGGCCAATGCCTATGGCGGCGAAACGGGTCTTGCCAACTTTGCCATTGTGGCTCAGCTCTTGCAGGAGGTCGTCAAACCGGGGGCAACCATTTACTTTGATGAATGGCTCCACGGCTATCGCCAGCGCACGCCAGAGGATGTGGCAAGGGGCACCGTACCTCAGACTCTCTTCGATTACTTCAGTCGTACCCCTTGGTTGGCTGTGGGGTTGCAGTTAGTCCTCTTGTTCTTCTTCCTGCTATGGCAACAAAGCCAACGCTTTGGTTCACTCTTTTTAGAAAAAGAACCCGTCTCGAGTAACAGTGCCGCCTACATTGAAGCCCTCGCAGGCGTTCTTCAGCGGGCGCAGCAGCGGCAGTTTGTCTTGAAACAGCTGCAAGATCGGCTCCGCTACGATTTAGCCGGCCAACTCGGCCTTGCTATCAATCGTCACCCTCCTCCTAAGGATGCAGAACTCATTCAAGCGTGGCAAGCAGCCACGGGGCGATCGCCTGAAGACCTTCACGACCTCCTCGGCGTCATCCCCACCGTTGATGATTCTCAGTTACTCCGCTGGCTAAAGCAGGCCGCCAGTGTCCTGCAGGCTCTGAAAACAGCTACCTGATTGGCCTAAGTAAGAATTCACGGTCTAGCCCTTAGGCTTTGTCTTCACACCCACTGATCCATAGACAAGAGTTTGGCAAGCCAAGCGATAATTCTCTGGCTTACGACGGAGCTTGCGCTCTTCCACTGGCGTGCGGGGGGAGAGATTTTCCATGCCCTCGACAATCTCAACAATGCACGTGCCACACTGGCCATAGCCCCCGCAATTAAAGAGCTTGCCCTTGAGGGTATAGAGGTCAACTCCCGCTTCCATTGCTTTTAAGCGCAGATTCGCGCCGTTGGCAGCAATAATTTCTTTGTTTTCGTTAACAAACTTAATATTTGTGGCCACAAATTCAGCTTTGCTTGCCATAGGAACCTACGCTAGTTACTATTCTTAATACATTCTCATTTTGGCAGAAAAACTGCCCAACCGTAGCTGAAGTTACGGGTAAATTGGCCGTTAAACTCTTAAGAGGGAGGCGGTTGTTACCGTGATCCGGCTGCTTAATAAAATTTGTTCATGCAAACGCTAAATTTTTGTATAGGAGGAGCGTAGTCAATGGGACTACCCTGGTATCGAGTCCACACTGTCCTGATCAATGATCCAGGGCGGTTGATTGCGGCCCACCTGATGCACACGGCATTGGTCGCCGGTTGGGCAGGGTCGATGGCTCTTTATGAGCTAGCTATTTTTGATCCCAGTGATCCAGTTCTCAACCCAATGTGGCGGCAAGGAATGTTTGTGTTGCCCTTCATGGCGCGGTTGGGGGTCACAGGCTCTTGGAGCGGTTGGAGTATTACCGGCGAAACGGGGATTGACCCCGGTTTTTGGAGCTTTGAGGGGGTTGCCCTAGCCCACATCGTGCTGTCGGGTTTGCTGTTCTTGGCAGCCTGCTGGCACTGGGTCTATTGGGATCTCGAACTCTTCCGCGATCCTCGCACGGGTGAGCCGGCTCTCGACTTACCGAAAATGTTTGGCATTCACCTGTTCCTTGCCGGTTTACTCTGCTTTGGTTTTGGTGCTTTTCACCTGACGGGTCTCTTTGGCCCTGGGATGTGGGTCTCTGACCCCTATGGCTTGACGGGCAGTGTTCAACCTGTTGCCCCCGAATGGGGACCCGATGGCTTTAACCCCTACAACCCCGGTGGTGTGGTTGCTCACCATATTGCCGCAGGCATTGTCGGGATTATTGCTGGCATATTCCACCTCTTGGTGCGTCCACCCCAACGCCTTTACAAAGCCCTGCGTATGGGGAATATCGAAACGGTACTCTCCAGTAGTATTGCCGCCGTCTTCTTTGCTGCCTTTGTGGTTGCCGGCACGATGTGGTATGGCAGTGCCACCACACCCATTGAACTCTTTGGTCCGACTCGCTATCAGTGGGACAGTGGCTACTTCCAACAGGAGATTAACCGCCGCGTGCAAGCTTCCCTTGCCAGTGGTGCCACTCTTGAAGAGGCTTGGTCGGCAATTCCGGAGAAACTGGCCTTCTACGATTACATCGGCAATAACCCCGCTAAGGGTGGCCTGTTCCGTACCGGCCCCATGAATAAAGGGGATGGGATTGCCCAAGCCTGGAAAGGCCATGCGGTCTTCCGCAACAAAGAGGGAGAGGAACTCTTTGTCCGTCGGATGCCCGCCTTCTTTGAGAGCTTCCCCGTCATCCTCACCGACAAAAATGGCGTTGTCAAAGCCGACATTCCCTTCCGTCGTGCAGAGGCGAAGTATAGCTTTGAGCAACAAGGCGTTACCGTCAGCTTCTACGGCGGTGAATTGAACGGCCAAACTTTCACCGATCCGCCCACCGTCAAAAGCTATGCCCGTAAGGCCATCTTCGGTGAGATCTTTGAATTCGACAAAGAAACCCTCAACTCCGACGGGATTTTCCGCACCAGTCCCCGTGGCTGGTTTACCTTTGCCCATGCCGTCTTTGCCTTGCTCTTCTTCTTTGGTCACATTTGGCATGGTGCCCGCACCCTGTTCCGCGATGTCTTCTCTGGGATTGATCCAGAACTATCGCCGGAGCAAGTGGAATGGGGCTACTACCAAAAAGTGGGCGATGTCACCACCCGTCGCAAAGAAGCGGTCTAATCATTCCTAGGGGACGACTATGGAAACCATCACCTACGTTTTCATCTTTGCTTGCATTATCGCGCTGTTCTTCTTTGCTATCTTCTTCCGTGAGCCTCCTCGGATCACCAAGAAGTAGCCTCTGACCCATCACCAAATAGGTCTTTAATGCTTGCCGATCGCCCCTGCGATCGGTTTTTTGATTTTCAGGGGGAGGATGCCCCCTGATTCCTCCTGAATCTTTGGCTCCTGAAGCCACGGTTTCTGGTACAGTCTTTATGGCACGGTGGGACGGCCAAGCTTGTTGTCTGTCAATCGCTAAGGAGAAAGCTCTGAGTACCCGAGTCATTATTGTCCGCCACGGTGAAAGCACGTTTAATGTTCAAGAGCGGGTGCAAGGTCACAGTGATGCCTCTTCCCTCACGGAGCGTGGTCATTGGATGGCAGCCCAAGTGGGTCTCGCCCTGCGGGGCATTCCCATCCGCAAGATTTACACCAGTCCCCTCAGACGGGCAAAGGCGACGGCAGAGGGCATCCATGCCCAGCTGCAAGACCCTGAACTCCAGTCCCCCCAAGCCCTAGATTTGCTCAAGGAGATTGCCCTGCCGGCGTGGGAAGATTTGCCCTTTGCCGAAGTGAAGGCACGGTTCCCAGAGGACTATCGCCGCTGGCAAGAGGCTCCAGAAACCTTGATGATGAAAATCACCACGGAAAGTGGCCAAACCAAGGAATTTTTCCCGCTATTGGATCTCTACGATCGCGCGGGCATGGTTTTGGAAGCCCTGCTGGCGGCTCACGAAAACGAAACGATTCTCATTGTTGGCCACAGCGGCATGAATCGTGCCCTGATTTGCACCGGTCTCGGCTTGGGGGTTAAGGGCTATCTGCGGCTCCAGCAGGCGAATGGCGGCATCAGTGTCTTAAATTTCAGCAATGGCTTGCGACAACCGGCGCAACTGGAAGCCCTCAATCTCACTAGCCATCTCCATGATCCCTTTCCCCAGCCCCGCTTTAAGGAGCAAACGCTGCGTATCTTTCTTGTCCGCCATGGTGAAACGGACTGGAATCGCCAAGGACGCTTTCAAGGGCAAATTGATGTGCCCCTCAATGAGACGGGCCGTGCCCAAGCGGCAGCGGTGGCCGAGTTCCTCAAGGAGGTGCCCTTCCACCATGCGTTGAGTAGTCCGCTCCTGCGGCCTAAGGATACCGCTTTGGCAATTTTGCAGTACCACCCTAGTGTGATGCTAGATCTAGAGCCTGCCCTTGCCGAGATTAGCCATGGCGATTGGGAGGGTAAGTTTGAACCAGAGGTGGAGGCAGCCTATCCAGGGGAATTGCAACGCTGGCGGACAACCCCTGCCCTTGTGCAAATGCCCAATGGGGAAAACCTCGAACAGGTGCGCGATCGCGTGGTCAGGGCATGGGAAAAATGGATTAGGCGCTGGAAAACCCATGCCCCCACCCCCCACAATGTCTTGGTTGTGGCTCACGATGCCACCAATAAGGTTCTGCTTTGCCACATCCTTGGCCTCGGCATTGAAAACTTCTGGCTCTTTAAGCAGGGGAATGGCAGCGTTACGGTGATTGACTATCCCCTCATGGGAGGTCTGCCACGCTTGCAGGCAGTGAATATTACTACCCACTTGGGGGGTGTGCTGGATCGAACCGCGGCGGGAGCCTTGTAGGCGATGGTGTGGCGACTGTTACAACAGGTGCGGCTGCTGGATCCCGTCAACCGCCAAGATTGGCGCGCGGATGTGCTGCTAGACAATGATCAACTGGTGGCGATCGCGCCCCAAGCGGTGCCCGCTGACGCGGAAATCCTCCCGGCCAGCAATTGGATTTTAGCGCCGCCCTTGGTGGATCTCTACAGCCACAGTGGCCAGCCGGGCTACGAAACGCGAGAAACCCTAGAGAGTCTCTTAGCAGCGGCAGCTGCCGGTGGGGTGCAGCATTTAACCCTTTTGCCCACCACAGACCCCACCATTGATCATCCCGCTGTTTGGCAAGCGCTGCAGCAGCAGATTCCCACCACCGCCTGGGCACAGGTACGAGTTTGGGGCGCCCTCACCCAAGGCTGTAGGGGCACAGCACTAACGGATTTAGCGGAACTGGCCGCCAGTGGCGTGGTCGGCTTTTGCGATGACCGAGGGTTGACCCACTGGTCCTTGGTGCAGCGGGCACTGACCTATCTCCAGCCCCTAGGGAAACCCGTGGCTCTTTGGCCCTTTGACCCGGCCTTAGCGGGCAATGGGGTGGCGCGGCAAAGTGGGGCAGCCACTCGTTTGGGATTGGTGGAGCAACCCGTCTGCTGTGAAACAATTCCCCTCCTGGCAATCTTAGAACTGGCACGCACGGTCTCAACGCCGCTGCACCTCATGCGCCTCTCAACAGCCCGCAGTGTGGAGATTCTAGCTAAGGAGAAGCCTGCCCACGTCAGCGCCAGTGTGTCGTGGTTACATTTGCTCTTTACGGTTGAGGATTTAGCCGGTTACGATCCGAATCTCCGCCTTGCTCCCCCTCTGGGAACGGCCAGCGATCGCCAAGCCCTGATTGAGGGAGTTAGAACAGGGGTAATTGAGGCGATCGCCATTGACCATACTCCTCTCCTCTATGAAGAGAAAATGGTTTCCTTTGCGGAGGCGCTCCCCGGCGCCATTGGTCTCGAATTAGCCCTCCCTGTCCTGTGGCAGGAACTCGTTGCCAAGGAATACTTGAGTGCCCTTGAACTTTGGCATGCCCTCAGTACGGCACCCGCACGAATTTTGGGCGTGGAGCCACCCCGCCTCGAACTGAACAGTCGCAACTTTATTCTTTTTGATCCAACTGTGAGTTGGACAGTGACGCGGCAAAGCCTGCGATCGCGCGCCGGTAATACCCCATTTTGGGAGCAGTCGGTGCGGGGTCAACTGGTGCCCTTCTCGCCCAGCATCAGCTCTGGCCGCACCCACCGATCAAACTCCTCAGCCGTGAGGTAGCCCAATTCCAGCGCCGCTGCCTTGAGGGTCTTGCCTTCCCTGTAGGCCTTTTGGGCCACTGCTGCCGCCCTGTCGTAGCCAATGTGGGGGTTCAAGGCCGTCACCAACATGAGCGATCGCTCCAAGTGAGTTTGAATTTGCTCCCGATTGGGTTCAATGCCCGCCAAGCAAAACTCTGTAAAAGCTTGCCCCGCGTCACTGAGAAGTTCAATTGCGTGCAGCACATTGTAAATGATGAGGGGCTTAAAAACATTGAGTTCAAAATTCCCTTGACTGCCGGCAATGCCGACCGCCGCATCATTGCCCATTACCTGCACACAGACCATTGTCAGGGCTTCACATTGGGTGGGATTCACCTTCCCCGGCATAATGGACGACCCCGGCTCATTGGCAGGCAAAATGAGTTCCCCGATCCCACAGCGCGGACCAGAGGCCAACCAGCGAATATCGTTGGCCATTTTCATCATTGCTGCTGCTAAGGTTTTTAAGGCACCACTGAGCATCACCAAGGGATCATGGGCGGCAAGGGCGGCAAAAGGATTCTCTGCCCTACAAAAGGGATACCCCGTCATTTGGGCCAATTCGGCGGCCACGCGATCGCCAAAGCCGGGGGGCGCATTGAGACCCGTACCCACTGCTGTAGCGCCAATAGCAAGAGGATATAAATGTTGCAGGACGTATTCAATGTGGCTTTGGCAGGCCGCAATTTGACTGGCGTAACCAGAAAATTCTTGGCCAAGGGTGAGGGGCACTGCATCCATCAGGTGGGTGCGCCCAATTTTAATAATCTCCGCAAAAGCCGTCACTTTTTCCTGCAACACCCCCAAGAGGCGTCGCAGCATGGGCAACAGTTGCTCGTGCAGTTTTATGACCGCGGCCACATGCATCGCCGTTGGAAACGTGTCATTGGAGGATTGGCTACAGTTCACATGATCATTGGGGTGAATTGGCGTTTTGCTCCCCTTGATCCCTCCTGCCAGTTCAATGGCACGGTTGGCAATCACCTCATTGACATTCATATTGGTTTGAGTACCGCTGCCCGTCTGCCAGATGGAGAGGGGAAACTGATCATCCCAGCGTCCCTCGATGACCTCCGTGGCAGCTTGAATAATCCATGCCGCTTTGTCAGGTGCTAACACCCCCAGATCGCGGTTGGCGATCGCCGCTGCTTTCTTGACCCGTGCCATGGCATGGATCACCTCTAGGGGCATCCGCAGACCACCAATGGGAAAATACTTCAGCGAACGTGCCGTTTGTGCTCCCCAGTAGCAGTCTGCGGGGACTTCAATGGCACCCAAGGAATCGTATTCTAAGCGAGTTTGCCTCGTCATTGAGATCCATCAAACTAAGGAGTGGGACGCTGTAAGCTGCGAGGTTCCGAATAATATCCTAGAAGTATTTGGGGACACTAAATGTCCGACTGTGGTTGCCATATTGAAGCAAAAAATGAAGCGGAGCGCAAAACCCTGCGCATTGTACTTCTTGTGAATTTAGGGATGTTTCTGGTGGAGTTGGGGAGCGGTATTCTTGCCCATTCCACAGCGTTGATTGCGGATTCCCTCGATATGCTGGCCGATGCTCTCGTCTATGGGCTTTCCCTCTATGCCGTGGGGCGTTCTCCAAAGCAGAAAACCCGTGCGGCAGGTCTGAGTGGTCTGTTTCAGATGACCCTTGCAGTTTTAATTTTGGGGGATGTGATCCGTCGCTTTATAGCAGGTAGTGCACCAGAGGCCGATTGGATGATAGGGATCGCCCTCCTAGGACTCGTGGCCAATGGCTACTGCCTTTACCGAATTGCCAAACATCGGTGGGGGGAAGTGCACATGCGTGCCAGTTGGATTTTTACCCAAAATGACGTGATTGCCAATGTCAGTGTGATTGCCGCCGGCGGGCTGGTTGCCCTCTTTCAGTCTCCCTATCCTGACTTGATTGTGGGGTTTGGCATCGCCAGCCTTGTGCTCTGGGGAGGGATTCGCATCGTGCAAGAGGCAAGGCAAGCTGTGATGAACACCCCTGTAGAATAAGTGGGGTGACTTTTGGAGACATCTCCTGTGGGCGCACCAGCGATCGCTATCATTGACTACGATATGGGCAACCTGCATTCTGTTAGCAAAGCCCTTGATGTGGTGGGGGCAAGGCCCTTGGTCAGCGATCGCCCCAGTGAGATTTTTGCCGCCGATGCTGTGGTACTCCCCGGCGTGGGTGCCTTTGACCCGGCCATGACTCATCTCCACGAGCGGGAGCTGGTGCCGGTTCTTCACCAACTGATTCAGCAAGGAATGCCCTTCTTGGGGATTTGCCTTGGCCTGCAAGTGCTTTTTGAATGCAGTGAAGAAGGAACAGAAGCCGGCCTCAGTATTTTTGCCGGCCAAGTCAAACGCTTTCAGTCTGAACCCGGCCTCACAATACCCCACATGGGCTGGAACCAGCTCATCCTAACGCAATCTGGCTGTCCCCTTTGGCAAGATTTACCGCCCACCCCTTGGGTGTATTTTGTCCACTCCTATTTTGTTGCCCCCGATGAGCCAGCGTTAGTGGCCGCAACGGTAACTCATGGTCAGCAAACCGTAACCGCTGCGATCGCCCACAACCATGTCTTTGCCTGTCAATTTCACCCCGAAAAGTCGGGCAAGATTGGTTTGCAAGTACTGCGTAATTTTGTTACTTTTGTGCAGCAGCCCTCCCCTTGGCACTAGCCCTCCCGATAACCATAAAAGCGCGTGGCAAAGTTTTGCGATCGCGTGGGAGAGAGTTGTCGCGCTTTCAAAATAGCGGCGGTGAGCAACACATAGGCCAAAATTCCCACCGCGGCTAGTCCCATCGGCCCAAAACGGACAGCAGCCGTATTCCAAAGGGCATGCAAAAAAGCCGCTAAACCCAGTCCAACCGCCAAAATCAAGGGTGCCCGACGAGGGCGCAACACGCTCAATCCCGCACAATAGCCCAAATAGCCCGTGTAGGCCATGTGCCCTGTGAGGGATCCCAAGACCCGTGGAATCAGCACTTGCAGACCGGCTAAATGACCAAATTGACCGGCAATACTCGGGACGTACTGCCCAAGGGTTTCTGTCCAAGTAAACCCAAGGCCGGCAGCGGCTCCCAAGAGAATGCCATCAAGGGGTTCCCATACCCCCACCTTTTGTTTCCATGGACTCGGTAGCCATCGCCCCAACCCGTAGGCCACAGCAATTGGCAATGCCTTGAGTAACTCTTCCATTAACCCGGCGCCAATGAAGTTGTGGCTGAATAAGACCCAAAATGAGGCATGGGGCGGATGCAGTTGGCCGGGTAAGATTGTGCGGAAGAAATAGATCATCGTCGGCAAAATCGGGCTTTGGAGAATTAAAATTTCCAGGGTCAACGTCCCTAGGAGCACCCATAGAGGTTTGCGTTTGCCACAAAGTTGATAGATAAAGTAATAGGCAGCACTGCCCAAATAGAGTGCCAAGATTACCTTGAAGGCCTCAGGGGAACCAGCAGTGGCAAACAGCAAGATGACTGCAACAACAGTAACAATGCCGGGTAAAAGATAAGCTTTGTGCACCCAGTCGGGATTGATTGCAAAAATAGGCAGGAGTTGGGTGAGGGTGAGGGGTTGATCAGGCTGGGTGGTCACAACTTCGGTGAGGGGCAGATACTCTAAGACAAATTCAGGGCCTTGGCGTCCCAATTGAATGTGATCGCCGGCATTGAGCGGGGTTAATGTCTTCACTCGCCGTTGGTTGACATAGGTACCATTGACACTCCCCAGGTCGGCGATCGCCCACACAGGAATACTGCCGCGCTTTTGACAGGTAAGTTGGGCGTGGTGGCGGGAAACAGAAGTATAAATGTGAGCGTCAAGGACAATGTGGCAAGTCTCAGGATCACGGCCAATAATTGTCACATCTTCTTGGGAGAGCCAAAATTGCGCCGTTTCAGGGGAAATTTGCCGCAGTACACCTGCATACTTCAACCTTGAATTGAGGGGGGAGCGATCGCGATTCATTAGTACCCGAATCCACTGCAAGGGGGAGGGCAAAAATCCCAAAGTCCTACCTGCTCAGCACTCACACCCACTATACACTGAGCGCTTGATACTTCCTTTGATCAACAGGGCGATCGCTGGAAGGGAAGTGAGCGGAAAACTTGAATGCCTTTGCTCTGGGGGACAGAGTTGACAAAAGTAGCACTTTGCGCAAGAATAAAAATCTGCTGATTCGGGGCTATAGCTCAGTTGGTAGAGCACTTCAATGGCATTGAAGGGGTCAGCGGTTCGAATCCGCTTAGCTCCATAGAAGTGAACCCTCCCCTAATCCATGAATGAGTCAGCGGCCCAGTCTGAATTGAGTCAAGTCCTGGAGTCTATTCAAGGCATCCAGAATAGCATTCAGCAAATTGATAAAAAGCTAGACATCCACATTGCCACCACAACTGAGCGCTTTCAACGCCTTGAAGAAAAAATTGATGCCGTTGAAGGTAAGCTAGAGCAGCAGATTCATGGTGTTGAAGGCAAGCTAGAGCAGCAAATTCATGCCGTTGAAGGCAAGCTAGAGCAGCAGATTCATGCTGTTGAAGCAAAACTAGAGCAGCAGATTCATGCCGTTGAAGCAAAACTAGAGCAGCGGATCAATGCGGTGGAATCAAGATTAGAACAGCAAATTCAGACCGTTGAGTCTCGATTAGAACAGCGGATTAGTGCCGTTGAATCAAAGCTAGAGCAGCAAATCAAGACTCTTGAACAGCGAATTAGTACTGTTGAATCAAAGCTAGAGCAGCAAATCAAAATTCTTGAACAGCGGATTAGTGCTGTTGAATCAAAATTGGAGCAGCAAATCAAAGCCCTTGAGTTTAAGTTAGAGCAGCAGATCAGTGCTCTTGAAACGAAGTTAGAGCAGCAAATTAAAGGAGTGGAGGCGCAACTGGGACAACGGATCACCACCATTGAAGCGACGTTGCAGGATATCTCTAAACGCCAAGCGGGAACGGATGCGCGCCTATGGGGATTTCTCGTGGCACTCTTGGTTGCCACAGTGGGCTTACTGGCAAAGCTCTTGATGTTTGATTTGCCGCAACCTTAGGGAGCGGTATTCTGGCGCAATATGCGCAATAATTTTTCTAGATGCTCTGGCAAGGGGGCGATCGCGACCACTTCTTTCCCTGTCCGCGGATGCTGCAACCGCAGGTAATAGGCATGGAGGGCTTGGCCGGGAAGCTTCACTTTCAGGGGGGTACCTCGGCCATAGAGGGGATCTCCCAACAGCGGCCACCCCAAGTGGGCAGCATGAACCCGAATTTGATGGGTACGACCGGTTTCAAGGCGAAACTCCACAAGGGCACAGTGGCGAAACCGTTCCTTCACATGCCAGTGGGTAATGGCGAGGCGGCCTTTTTCCGGGGGCACCACTGCCATCTTTTTGCGATCCACCGGATGACGCCCAATTGGAGTGCTTACAGTCCCCATTTCTTGGGGAGGCTGGCCATAGACCACCCCCAAGTAGTGGCGCTGCATTTGTCGCGTTTTCAATTGTTGTTGTAGATGTTGCAGCGCGAACTCCGTTTTGGCGACAACCATAACCCCAGAGGTGTCTTTGTCTAAGCGGTGCACAATGCCCGGCCGCTGGACACCCCCAATCCCCGTCAAATCCGGACAGTGAGCCAATAAACCATGAACTAGCGTACCGTGGCTATGACCGGGAGCAGGATGAACCACCAAATCCACGGGTTTATTGAGGATGAGCAGTTCTTCATCCTCGTAGAGAATACTTAGGGGTAGGGGTTCGGGAACCACCTCCAGCGGCTTTGGCTCAGGCAGCACCACCTCCAGCACATCACCGCCACTGAGGGGTTGATTTTTGCGATTGCACACTTGGCCATTGAGGCGTACATGTCCTTGTTGGATCAATTGCTGCCAGCGCGATCGCGAGAGTTGAGAATGCTGCTGGGCAAGGAATGTATCGAGGCGATCGCCCCCCTTTTCTACCCGAAAGGTCAGCGCTGTCGTCATTCCCTCCAATTACACCGCTGTCCGGCCAAGGGCTAAACCCACCACCAACATGCCTAGGACTAAAAAGGGCTGGGCACTGGCTTGGTACTTTACGTCATTTTTTACGGGATCCCGCAGGAAGTACATATCCTGAAACACAATTTGGGGAATAATCAGCAAAATTAGGAGCACTGCGTAGAGATTGGCATGAATTGCCATTAAGTAGCCCGCAATTCCCAATTGGAAAATGTCAATCATCAAGACACAAATCCATGCGGCGGTCGTGACGCCAAACATTACCGGCAGTGACGCCAAGCCCAGTTGGCGATCGCCCTCAACACTTTTGAAGTCGTTGACAATGGCAATGCCCAAGCCCGCCAGACTATAAATCAACGTCAAAATTACAATTGTCGGCGTCAATTCACCAAAAAGCGCATGGCCTGCCCACCATGGCAACGCAATATAGCTTGCCCCCAAGGCATAATTACCAAGCCAACCATTCTTTTTCAATTTCAGAGGCGGTGCAGAATAAATATAGGCCAAAAAGCCCCCAAGCAAAGCAATTTTGGTCACGGGGAATGTGGGATGATTGGCCCACAGATCCAGTAAGACAGCGAGACCTAAGCCTGCAAGAAGCAAAACAATAATCTGTGCCCGCACTTGATTGAGGGAAATTGCCCCGGAGGGAATCGGGCGGTAAGGCTCATTAATCGCATCAATCTCGCGATCGTAGTAGTCATTGAGCGTTTGCGTATAGCCGGCCATCAAAGGCCCCGATAGCAGCATGCAGGTGGCTGCCTTGAGCACATCCTCCAGACTCCAAGTAAATCCTCCCGACGATGCAGCGCCACAGACGACGCCCCACATGAGGGGAATCCATGTAATCGGCTTCATCAATTGCAGGCGAATTTTCCAGATATTGGTCTCGCCGCTTTTGGCACCTTTCATGCCCAGCAGTTGACGTGCTGCTGCCGTTGTCCTTTCCGAGGATGTTGAAGTCGTCGTTGAATCGGGGATTTCCGTCATAGCGCCTGTTGTGCTCAGCAATCACCTCACTGATTATAGTCGTTTCCCCTTCTTCTAGAGGAACCCCTGCTCTAGAGCAAGAAGAATGTAATGCTGTAAAGCTTGTGGGCCTCAATTTGCCGATCGCCGGTGCCGTAGGTCAGGATAGAAGCAAAACTGCTTTTAGAATCTTGCAGCGTCAGCAGAACAGCCCCAGATTGTGCCATGACCTCTGTATCTAGCCCTGATCATCTTAAACGCACCTTACCGGCGGTCATTGCGACTGCGATCGCCACAGTGGGCGTCCTTGCCCTGCGGCTGGGCGGCCTGCTGGAACCCTTGGAATTAAGAGTCTATGACCAATGGCTGCGCTGGCGATCGACACCGGCCACATCTCAGCGACTCCTGATTGTCAAGATTACTGAAGATGACATTCAAGCCCTCAAGCAGTACCCGATTCCTGACGAAGTGCTCATTCAAGCCGTCAATGAGTTGCAAAAGTATCAACCCAAGGTCATTGGCATTGATATTTTTCGGGATTTTCCGATTCCCGATCGCTTCAAACCACCCACTGATGTGCTACCCTCCCTCGGACGGGTGATGATGACCCAGCCCAACACCGTCATTGTCTGCAAAGTAGGGAGCGAAGGAGATCCCGGAATTGCGCCTCCCGCTGGACTGCCGAATGAGCAGGTGGGGTTTGCCGACATTCCCATTGATGAGGATGGAGTGGTGCGCCGTGCCATTCTCGCCAGCCGGCCAGAAGCTCGCGATCGCTGCTCTACCCCTCAATCCTTTGCCCTGGCCTTGGCGCGTGTTTTTCTGGGGATGAATCCCCAAGCTGTGACTCAGAACCGCCTTGAATTAGGAACGGCTCATTTTCAGGCCTTAACCAGCCACTGGGGGGGCTACAACAACCTAGATGCCGCAGGGTTTCAAATCCTAATCAACTATGCCCACCCGACCCAGCCCTATGAAACAGTCACCCTAAGGGAGGTGCTGACAGGTCAAGTGCTGCCCTCGAAGGTGCGCGATCGCGCCGTACTTATTGGCCTCACTGGCAGCAGCAACGACAAGTTTTTAATTCCAATGGCATTGCCGGGGCAAACCAACCGCCTTACCCCCGGTGTACTGGTTCAAGCAGCCATCCTTGAAGATCTACTGGCAGCGGCCCTCGATAACCGTTCTCCCATGGGGACATGGCCAGAGGGGGCGATCGCCCTTTGGATTCTTGCTTGGTCTGGCTTAGGTGCCCTGATCATCGCCAAGGGACACCGTTGGGTGATTGTGCCGCTGCTAGTGGCCGGAGGATTGAGCTTAAGTGGCCTCACCTTTCTATTCTTTTTACAGGGAAGTTGGATTCCCTTAGTTGCGCCTCTCGTTGGCTTTGGCAGCGCTGCGGTTTTGCTGCTGGGCTACCGCGCTATCTCTAGCCCCTCTACACCAACGGCTGCTCCCTTGGAGTTCATTACTGAAGGCGTAGGTCAACCAACCACACCCCAATCAGCCCCCATTTTGGAAATTCCCGAAACCCCGCCAACAGAAGTCTCTCGCCTAGAGACGGATGCCAACGCAACGGTGCTGCAACCTGAAACGGCGATTCCCTTTACCCCCGTTGAACCCACCCCACCCCCCGCCACTGGGGATAACCCCCACACGGCCCCCACCCTCCTCACCTCCGTCGTGGATCAAATTCCACCCACAGAAATTCGCGAGACAGCACCACAGCCCATCACCGAGAGGGAAACCTTCTTAGTGGTTCACGCTGAGGAGGCGGCACCTGCCGCTACAGATTTGCCAGAAACTGCCACGACTGCTCCTGAACCCACGAAGGTTGATCTTCCCGAAACTCAGAGGGGGGTTCCTACAACTCCCCCAGAAATACCCCCGACCCTGCGCCTTGATTCAGCGGAAACCCAACTAACGGTTCCCGAAGCCTTAACAACCCTCCGGGAGACCCCTAGCCTCTCCGGTGCCGATTTGCCTGAAACACAACTTCCCCTTCCTCAGCCACTGACTCCCCCAGAACCAATCTCGATACCATCAACCCAGTTCACCACCAGTGCGGACTTGCCCGAAACCCAATTGCCAATTCCAGAGGCTCCGCGAACAGACCTACTGGAAACACAACCGTCCAACCCTGACCCCTTACCTACAC
>NZ_CALGOG010000023.1:0-7606 GCF_937958135.1 uncultured Thermosynechococcus sp.
CCCGAACGACTGAGGAGATAATTGCCTCTGCTATGGATGGGCAGCCTGAAATAGTAGCCTGAAATAGTAGCCTGAAATAGTAAGTAATGTCGTTGAATCAGTAACAAGAATCCTTTCCCTTTAGGAAGGGGAGTATGTCAACGATTGAGCAAACCTTTTGCCGGGGGCGCTTCCCGTTGCAGCAGGAAACCGGCACTGCACTGGGTCGGTGGCAGGTAGTTCACCCCAACAGCAGATCTACAATTCCATAGAGTTGCTGTACCTGAGGCACTGAGCTCCCAATGGCTTCCCAGAGAGGTGGTACTCCCCCTTACGATATCCTTATCCTCTCAAACGGCCCCGGTGAGCTGACCACCTGGGTTCGTCCGGTGGTAATGGAATTGCGCCAGCAACTGCCTCAGGCCCGCCTTTCTCTGGTGCTCTCCCCTTGTCCCCACGCATCGGGGCAGGAGGTGAGGATAGCGCATCAGTTTATTCAGGTTGATCGGGTGCAGGATCCAGATTTTTTTCTGGCTTTTTTACTCACCGGTCAAACGGAAGAAGCTTGGGATTGGGCTAAACGAGGGGTGGTACTCTTCCTAGGGGGGGATCAGTTTTTTGCCGTCTGCATTGCTCGGCGTTTGCGATATCGCCTGGTTGTTTATGCTGAGCATCGCCCCCGCTGGCAAGCTTGGGTGCATGCTTTTGCTCTGCGCACGGAGGAAAGCAAGCAACGCTACGATGGTGGGCGCCTGTTGGGCCACCGCTGGGCCAGCAAAATGCATGTAGTGGGGGATTTAATGGCGGATGGTGTAGCCAGTGCCATCTACCTGCCGGGGGTACCGGTTTGGCCTAGCAGCGGATCCCTCTCCACCCAGCCTCCTGCCAAACCGACGGCTGGTTTTTCTTCTCTCACCCAGATTTCAACTTTGATGGAAGATGTCCCCTCTGAGGGAACCCTGTCAGAGCCGCTACCGAGTCGCTTTGCTGAAGAAGAATTGCTACCGCGGGGCTGGCAACGCCTCAGTGATGGGGGGCGCACCCATTATCAGGTCGGGCTATTACCGGGATCCAAACCTGCCAAGCTCTCCTTGGGGGTACCTCTGTTGTTGGCGGTGGCCGATGAGCTGCGGCAACGCTTGCCCAACATTCGCTTTGTCATTCCCGTAGCCCCTGGCCAAACTCCCCAGTCTCTGGCGCGCTACGCCCACCCCAGGTTCAACCCCGATATGGCTTTGGTCTACGGAACATCGGCGGCTCTGGAGCAAACCAACTTGGGGGCCCAATTTATCACCCCCTTCGGTACCACCATTCAGTTATGGACAGCGTTTCCGGCCTATTCGGTGCTGGCCAATTGCGATCTCTGCTTGACAACCATTGGGGCCAATACAGCGGAGTTAGCCCGATTGGGGGTGCCGATGGTGGTGGTCATCCCCACCAATAAGTTGGAGGCGATGCGGGCTTGGGATGGGATCCTGGGTCTATTGGTGAATTTGCCCATTCTGGGTACTGGCTTGGCCCGTTACATCAACCGCTTGGCCCTACGTTGGTTAGGTTACTTGGCTTGGCCCAACATTTGGGCAGGCCGGGAGGTGGTGCCGGAGTTGCGCGGGCATTTGCGTCCGGTGGAGGTGGCAGAACAGGCGCGGCTTTTGCTCGAAGATCGGCAACGCCGTCAGCAGATGCAGATGGAGCTACAACAGCTGGGGGGAAAACCAGGGGCTGCTCAGGCGATCGTGCAGTTGGTGGCTCAGCAGTTGAGCAAAGGATGAGTTGGCCACCTACGAGGCTCTCCCCCCGGGATCCGCCTAGCCCTACAATGGGATCCATGCAAGTCACAACACCGATTCTGGTCATTGCCGGCTTAACAGGGGCAGGAAAAACCCTGGCCATTCAGCAATTGGAACAGTTAGGTTACGTGGGCCTAGAAGGGATCCCACCTGCCCATGTGGTTTCTTTAGTCGAGGCAATGCGCCCCCACCACGCTGCTTTGGCCATTAGCTTGAACCTGCGCCAGCCCCACTACCTGGAGCAGTTGCCCACCTTGGATAGGTGGTTACAAGAGCAAGGGATCCCCTTTTTGTTTTTGGAGGCCCGTCCTCAGGTTTTGCTCAACCGCCTTAGTGCCCACCGGCGTTCTCATCCCCGGTATTTGACCACCTGCGGACTGTTGGAGGCCATTGAGCAGGAGCATCTGGCGCTGCGCCCGGCCCGTGAGCGTTGCACCCATCTCCTGGATACCTCCGATCTCAACAGCCAACAGTTGCGGCAGCAGCTGGAAGCTCTCATTGAAGGGATCCCTCAGCCTCTGAACCTAAGCCTGGTCAGTTTCGGCTTCAAGTACGGTGTTCCCGCCGATGCCAACCTGATGTTTGATGTGCGCTTTTTGCCCAATCCTTTTTTTCAACCCCAGCTGCGTCACCTCACGGGTCAGGATCCCGTGTTGCAGGAGTTTCTTTTTGCCGATCCGGTTACCCAGTCCACCTACCGGCAGATTTTCTCCCTGATTCAGGAGTTTTGGCCCTATTACCAAGCGGAACGTCGCCCCCACCTCACCTTGGCCATTGGCTGCACCGGTGGCCAGCATCGCTCCGTGGCTTTGGTGGAACGGTTGGCCCAGGATCTGCGGGCTACTCTCCCCGGGCAAGGGTTACCCGATCTTAATATCCAAGTCCACCATCGCCATTTGCTGGATTCACAGCGGGAATTGGAGGCCCGCTTCGGCCCGCCCCCTGCGGTTAGGAGCCCGGATAGCCACGGCACCCTAGTGGCAACGGCTGCTATTCCTGTGGTCCCCCATGGTTAAGCCTGTTCCCAACAGTGGCGACAAATCCCCTCCCTCCCGTTGGAGGATGGGCCGTCGTGGTGGGTCGGGAGCCGGATGGAAATGGCTCTCCCCGGGGTTATCGGTGAAGCGCTGGCTCAGCTTGGCCATTGGCGGTGTGCTGTTGATGGTACTGGGTATTGCCATCTGGACGGAATTGACCCCTGTTTTTCGGCTGAAAAAGCTCATTGACCTCACCCTCCGCCTCATCACCACTTGGATCCCCAATAACATCAGTGGCCCTTTGGTAACCGCAACTGGCCTAGCCCTGGTGGTGTTGGGGTTCCGCAGCGCCATGCGCTCCATTGAGGATGTGCTGATTCCGGAGGGGGATGAAGCCCTGGTGGATAAGCTGCTGTCTCGCCGTCGCCTCAGCCGTGGGCCGCGCATCGTAGTCTTGGGAGGAGGCACCGGCCTATCCAATCTGCTGCGGGGCTTGAAACACTACAGCGCCAATATCACAGCGATAGTTACCGTAGCGGATGATGGCGGTTCTTCCGGCCGCTTGCGGCGAGAGATCGGCGTTTTACCCCCTGGGGATATTCGCAACTGCCTCACCGCCCTGGCCAACGAAGAAAAACTGCTCACCGAACTGTTTCAATACCGCTTCCAATCGGGGGATGGGCTAGCAGGACATAGCTTTGGCAACCTCTTTATTACCGCCCTGACCGCGGTGACCGGTGGTGATCTCATCCGCGCCATTACCGCCACCTCGCGGGTTTTGGCCATTCAGGGACGGGTGCTACCGGCTACCTTAGCGGATGTTACCCTCTGGGCCGAGCTGAGGGACGGCCGCCGCGTTGTTGGGGAATCCAACATTACCAAAGCCGGTGGGCGGATTGTGCGCATCGGTTGTGATCCACCCAACCCACCAGCGCTGCCGGAGGTTATCGAGGCCATCCAGGCGGCAGAGTTTTTAATTTTGGGGCCGGGTAGCCTCTACACCAGCATCATCCCCAACCTGTTGGTCCCGGAAATTGTGGAGGCCATTGCTCAAAATCTTGCCCCCCACATCTACGTATGCAACATCATGACGGAGCCAGGTGAAACCGATGGCTATACCGTCGGTGATCATGTCATGGCCCTGGATCGAGTAGCCGGCACCCGCCTTTTTGATGGGGTACTGGTGCAACGCGATCCTCCCTCGGCGCGGGCACTGGAGCATTACCGGCGTAACGGCTCAGAGTTTGTCCGCTTGGATCCGGATAAGCTAGCCTACCTGGGCTGTCGGGCGGTCCTGGCCAACGTCATGCAAGAGGATCCCGCAACCGGACTGGTGCGCCATAACCCAGAACGCTTGGCGGCCATGCTGATGCGCTGGTTTGAACGACATCGCCCTCTCTAGGCTTGACACTCCTCAATCCGCTTACGCTGAGACTGAGGATTCTTGGTTCAGCAAGTCAACTTGCCCCCCAACACTAGCGTGCTCAAGGGTAGAGGTCGTCTCTCCCCAAGCGTTTTGGTTGTCTAGTAACCTTCCGTATGCCCTACGGTACACAACCCTTTACGCAGGATATTGATAGCAGCAGCATGCTCCCTCTGAAGCTTACACCCACAGGCACAAACGTGAGTCCGAGTCGAAAGCGACTTTTTAACAATCGCTCCACACTGCGGACACTCTTGTGATGTGTATGCCTGATGTGTATGCCTGATATGTATGCCGGTGCTACCGCAACCGTTGCCGTCCCGTACTTTTGACCGAAATACTCCAACACAGCCGGAACTGATACCACCCCGCATCCTGAATTGCTTTCGCTAAACAATGGTTTTTCACCATATTACGGATACTGAGATCTTCGTAAGCGACCAAATCGTTAGATTGGATGACAGATTGGATGACAGATTGGATGACCCAGTACGCCAGTCGTTTGGCCTGCTCTTTACGTTGCCTACTGATCTTCAGTTCATGTTTAGCTAGGCGTTGACGGGCTTTCACCCGATTTTTTGAGCCTTTAACCTTCCTACTGAAGCGTCGTTGCCAGCGCTTCCGCTTGACTTGACTCTTTCTATAGAACTGCTGCTTAAGGTCATACTTACCCACGCCCTTATTATCCATCCAGAAGCGCAAACACTTATTCCTCACAAACTGAGCGGTGCGAATAGCTTCATTGATAGCAGTGACTTGGGCAGGTTTAACCCTGGCTTTGTATTCGAGGACTATCATAGATATCATAGATAGTATTATGCTAGCTAGCATAGTCAGGGTAAATTGTTCGCGTCTGGGGCATTGAACTCCGTACACTCACCGCTTTACATCCCCAATCCGCTTTGCTGTGGACCGCAGGTCGTTCCTGATTGGGGTCTTACAGCGACTCTGATAACCCTTTGTCCAAGGAAACCAACTCTGCTTGGGCCAACCCCAAAAAGACCCTAATCACCATTGACCTGGCTATAAGGTGCCATTCATGATACGAAATATGGACCTGATATTTATCTGACCAGATTTTCTCCATGCTGAAGCGTTTATTTTCGGGTGGCTTGCGGCGGCGAATTGGCCGTATTGAAGTAACCGGGGCTATTGAGAACAAAACCCGTGACCGGGTCTTAAAAGCCCTGAAAGAGGTGGAAGAAAAGCAGATTCCGGCTGTGGTCTTGCGGATTGATAGCCCGGGTGGCACCGTGGCCGATTCCCAGGAAATCTACAATGCCCTTGTCCGCTTACGGGAGCAAAAAGGTACCCGTATTGTTGCCAGCTTTGGCAATATCGCCGCTTCTGGAGGGATTTACATTGCCATGGGAGCCGAAAAGATTGTATCCAACCCAGGTACCATCACCGGCAGTATTGGTGTGATTATTCGCGGTAATAATATCGAGCGCCTCCTGGATAAAATAGGCATTTCCTTTAAGGTGATCAAGTCCGGCCCCTATAAAGATATTCTCTCTTTTGATCGGGAGCTGACCTCCGAGGAGCGCAACATCCTCCAAGAGCTGATCGACATTACCTATAGCCAGTTTGTCCAGACGGTGGCAACCGCCCGCAAGCTAAGCCTGAATGTGGTAAGAAGCTTCGCCGATGGGCGCATCTTTAGCGGCGAACAGGCCCTCCACCTGGGTGTGGTGGATCGGCTGGGCACAGAAGAAGATGCCCGCCTCTGGGCAGCAGAACTGGCAGGCCTAGATTCAAATACCCAATTTTATGACCTGATCCCGCGGCGCAGCGGCTGGGCACGGCTGCTCCCGGCAGGCGAAGCCCTGACCCGCCTACATTTTGATGTAGCAACCTCCGGCCTCCCCCTCTGGCTCTACACAGGGTTCTGAGGGACTATTCTTAAATTTTATTGGCACAGATATCAGGGAGAAAAGACTTCTAAAAGAGAGCTGATCTGTCCTACTACATCAAAACAAGCAGCTCAGGAAGAGCTTAAACTTGAAGCAATCTCAGCTTCAAGTTAATTGAATCTGTTTAGTTAGGTTGACCTTGTGTTACAACAATAGTTATATTCCCTACAGCAAGCTGTCCAGAGGCATCTTCTGCTGAAATTTGAAGATCATAGATTCCAGGAAAAATAAATGCAGCATTAATGAAAACCTGTCCATTGATAAAGTCGGAATCAAACGAAGCTACAAAGGTGCCGTTTGGGTTAGTAATAAAAGGAGGAGTAGGAGTAGGATTGATTTGAACATTGATAATAATTGGTTCGACACCGCCGGTAATTCTCGCAACAATTGCATTAACATTAGCTGTCCCTGATATCAAACCGGCACCAGGGCCACCTCCAGCACCCACAGGAATGTTGACATTAATTACATCTCGATTTGGCAAAATAGAGACTGCTAAGACTGGAGGAATTGGAGGAGGAGGAACAGGCCCCTCAGCAACAATTGGGGGAACAGCATCTGGAGTTGGGACAGGAGGAATGGTTGGCGCAGAAACCGGTCTAGGGATCCCGGCTGTAGGTTGGGCAACAGCTACAGGGGCAGATCCCACATTGCTTCCTCCTACTTCAACCGTTGGGTTTTGTACACCAATGATTGGCCCCGGCAAAAAGCTCGTGACATTCTTATCTTTGGCTTGCTGACAACCAACCAAAGCTATCGCGATTAGAAGCGAAGAAGTACCACCAAGTGCCAACATAAGAAACTTATTCATTGCCACACCCCTCACATTCACCGAAACTTAAAATTCAGCCTCAACTTTACCTATCAAGCCACTACCGACCGGTATTACCTTGTTCACAGCTTATAGGTTTCCACAAGCAGGAACCTGAGAACCACGAATCTCTGTACGACTTTTTTCTCCACTAAATATGGAATCATCGACTCTGAGCACCTGACCAAAACTATCACGAATAGTCAGGATAATAACTATGTCATCACCTGTTAATTCATTTCCAATGGTAACTTGTCCCTGTGCATCAACTTTACGCACACCACGAATACTCTTAGAGAGAATTCTGAGATCACGAAAAAATCGAGGATCTGTCGGAAAGGTAAAGCTAAAGTTGAATCCCCCTACATCTGTAAATGTGTTTCCTCTGCCAGTTAGCAAGTTCTTAAATTGCTCTAGAGCAGTTGGCAGAATGACATCTGTCACATCTGTTCCACAGGTGATATTCAGAACTTGTATATCAACATCAGCAATAACACCACGGACGATCAAATCGATAATGTCAACTTTGTAGGACAACGAGGCAAATTCCTGGTTGACCCTGAAGCCACTGTTATCATTCGTCGGATCAAACTGAGGTGGGTCGGGCAGGTTGGGTTGAACCGGAGGAGGTGTAACCGGAGCAAAGTCGGGGACAGGGCGAAGGGTGGTGGGTGGGCCGACCGGGGCGAGGGTAGGAGCAATGGCCACTGCTG
>NZ_CALGOG010000024.1:0-87035 GCF_937958135.1 uncultured Thermosynechococcus sp.
ATGACGATCGCGATTGGACGAGCGCCAGCGGAGCGGGGATGGTTCGACATCCTCGACGACTGGCTCAAACGTGACAGATTTGTCTTTGTCGGCTGGTCAGGCATTCTCCTGTTTCCCTGCGCCTACCTTGCCCTCGGCGGCTGGTTGACCGGCACCACCTTTGTGACCTCCTGGTACACCCACGGTCTGGCCTCCAGCTACCTGGAAGGCTGCAACTTCCTCACCGTTGCCGTGTCCACCCCCGCCAACAGCATGGGGCACTCCTTGCTTCTGCTGTGGGGGCCCGAAGCCCAAGGGGACTTTACCCGCTGGTGCCAACTGGGGGGTCTGTGGACCTTTGTTGCCTTCCACGGCGCCTTTGGTCTCATTGGCTTCATGCTGCGGCAGTTTGAAATTGCCCGCTTGGTGGGCGTCCGTCCCTACAACGCCATTGCCTTCAGTGCCCCCATTGCCGTCTTTGTCAGCGTCTTCCTCATCTACCCCTTGGGGCAATCCAGTTGGTTTTTTGCCCCCAGCTTTGGGGTGGCCGCCATCTTCCGCTTCCTGCTGTTTTTCCAAGGGTTCCACAACTGGACGTTGAACCCCTTCCACATGATGGGAGTGGCGGGGGTGCTCGGAGGTGCGCTGCTGTGTGCCATCCACGGTGCCACAGTGGAGAACACCCTCTTTCAGGACGGGGATTCAGCCAGCACCTTCCGCGCCTTTACACCGACCCAAGCGGAAGAGACCTACTCGATGGTGACGGCAAACCGATTCTGGAGCCAAATTTTTGGGATTGCCTTCTCGAACAAGCGCTGGCTGCACTTTTTCATGTTGTTTGTGCCCGTGACGGGGCTGTGGATGAGTTCCATCGGTGTGGTGGGTCTGGCCTTGAACCTGCGCTCCTATGACTTTATTTCGCAGGAGATTCGGGCAGCGGAGGACCCTGAGTTTGAGACGTTCTACACGAAGAACCTGCTGTTGAACGAGGGCATCCGTGCTTGGATGGCGCCCCAAGACCAACCCCATGAAAACTTTGTCTTCCCAGAAGAGGTACTCCCCCGTGGTAACGCTCTCTAGGGGATAGAGGGAATTATTCTTCCCCGCAGATCCCTCTCCGATTGGGGAGGGATTTTTGATGGGGTGCTGCCAGCTCAGGGAAACAGGGGAAGCTCCTTAAAAGATTTACCGTGGGCATCTTTAACAGAAAGGAGGGGTTCACCCTCAATTGGCCATCGAATGCCAACGGTCGGATCATTCCACAGCAGTGTATATTCGTCCTGCGGATTATAGTAATCCGTTGTTTTGTAGAGTACCTGTGCGGTTGGCGATTTCACCCAAAACCCGTGGGCAAAGCCAGCAGGAATCCACAGTTGCTGGAAGGTCTCAGCCCGCAGCCAAATCCCCAGCCATTGCCCACAGGTGGGGGAAGAGCGGCGTAAATCAACCACTACGTCGAAAACTTCCCCTTCCAAAACCCGCACGAGTTTGCCTTGGGGCTGCTGGCGCTGATAGTGTAATCCCCGCAGAACCCCTCGCCGAGAGGCGGAGTGATTGTCTTGGACAAAGGTAATTTCTAAACCTGTGGCCTCCCTAAAGACCCGTTGGTTAAAGCTTTCTAAAAAAAAGCCCCGCTGATCGCGAAAGACAGGGGGTTCCAAAAGGAGGAGGTCAGGAATGGCCAGCGGTTGGACTTTGAGCATGCATACCTCCTGTGACTTCTGCCCATACCTGCAAGAGATATTGGCCATAGCTACTTTTGCGCAGGGGTTGCGCTAGTTCATAGAGTTGCTCTGGGGTAATGTAGCCCTGATGCAGGGCAATTTCTTCTAGGCAGGCAATTTTGACCCCTTGCCGTTCCTCTAGAGTGCGAATGAAGCTACTGGCCTGTTGCAGCAGATCAGGGGTACCCGTATCCAGCCACGCATAGCCACGTCCGAGCAATTCCACCCGCAGTTGCCCCTTTTCGAGGTAGAGGCAATTGAGGTCAGTGATTTCCAGTTCCCCCCGTGCTGACGGTTGAAGCTGAGCCGCCAGATCGCACACTTGATGGTCATAAAAATAAATTCCCGGCACAGCATAGTTGGATTTGGGGACGGCTGGCTTTTCCTCAATACCGAGAACGCGACCGCTGGCATCAAACTCAATCACGCCGTACTGCTGCGGATTGGCCACCCGATAGCCGAAGATCATTGCCCCTTCCGTAAGTTGAGCTGCCCGTTGCAACTTCTCTGAGAGATCATGGCCGTAGAGAAGATTATCCCCAAGGGTAAGGCACACAGGTTCCCCCTGTAAAAAATCGCGCCCCAAGATAAATGCTTCCGCCAAGCCATTGGGTTGGGGTTGCACGCAATAGCTAAGGGAAAGCCCCCACTGGTGACCATCCCCTAGAAGCTTTTCAAAGAGATAGAGGTGCTCTGGGGTGGAAATAATGAGAATTTCCCGAATCCCCGCCAACATCAGAATTGAGAGGGGATAGTAAATCATTGGCTTGTCGTAGATGGGCATGAGCTGTTTGCTAACCACCTGTGTCAGGGGATAGAGGCGCGTGCCGGATCCGCCGGCTAGAATAATTCCCTTCATAGGCAACGGGCGAGAACACGACCATAGTGAGTTGCCAGCCAAGCACTGTAGTCGGCAGTGCGAGCCGCCTCAACCCACTCTGGGTGAGCGAGATACCACCGCACCGTTTTTTCTAGGCCGGTGTTGAAGGTTTCTTGGGGCTGCCACCCCAGTTCCCGCTGGATTTTGCGGGCATCAATGGCGTAGCGGCGATCGTGGCCAGGGCGATCGCTCACAAAGGTAATCAAGCTGCGGTAATTCAGATCAGACCGGGGCACAAGGGTTTGCAGGAGATCACAGAGGGTTTGCACGACCTCAAGGTTAGGCTTTTCGCAATTGCCACCAATATTGTAGGTTTCGCCCACCTGACCCCTTTGCCAGACGGTATAGACAGCGCGGCAGTGATCTTCAACGTAAAGCCAATCCCGCACATTTTGACCATCCCCATAAATGGGTAGCGGTTGCCCTGCCAGGGCTTGGCAGATCGTCAGGGGAATCAGTTTTTCGGGAAACTGGTAGGGGCCATAGTTGTTGGAGCAATTCGTTGTGAGTGTCGGCAGGCCGTAGGTGTGGTGGTAGGCACGCACAAGGTGATCCGAAGCCGCCTTTGAGGCGGCATAGGGACTATTAGGAGCATAGGGGGTGTCTTCTCGAAAGGGGGGATCTTCAGGGCCAAGGCTGCCATAGACTTCATCGGTGGAAATATGAATGAAGCGAAACTGCTCCTGTGTTCTTGTAGGTAACCGTTGCCAGTAGGCTTTGACTTCCTCTAGGAGATTTGCCGTCCCGACCACATTTGTTTGGATAAAGTCTTGGGGACTATTGATTGAGCGATCCACATGACTTTCGGCAGCAAAGTGAATTACGGCATCGGGCTGAAAGGCCTGCAATAGCTCTTGGACAAGAGGGCGATCGCCCACATCCCCCTTCACAAATTGATAGTTAGGCAGTTGCTCCAACATAGCCAAGGTGCCGGGGTGACAGGCATAGGTCACTTTATCCAGGTTGAGTACTGCCCCCCAACCCTCCGTGAGGGCTAAGCGCACAAAGTTGGCGCCGATAAAACCACCCCCACCCGTTACCAAAAACTTGCTCATGGGCATTGACACCCCCAGATTCTCGCTTGCATCATATCAAGACTAGACAACGATTCAAAAAAAAGACGTTTACTCAGGTTTTGCCTGCCGAGATTGACCAAGGGGGCGACAAGCCTCGCCGCATAGCGCAGACGGTGCAGCCGTACGATGGTCTCGTTGTCAATAATAGCCAAGTCGGCCTAGGGCAGGACATGCCGCAAGTAGCGCCTAGGGAGAGACGAGGAGCAAAACCCACCGCAGGAATCTCCGGTCTTTGGGCTGGGGAGGAGGCCAACTGAACTTGAAGGAATGCCAGCAGTTAATGCGGGACTTTCTTGCTCAGCACCCTCACCGCTGGTTTAAGGACAGTGGCAAGCTGGGTTCTCAGGAGGAAAAAATGTCCTAGGAGACAGGAATACGCGGCAGACGGTTCTTAAAACCACAGAGAATTTCCCAAGTAATTGTGCCGAGGGTGTTCGCCCACGTCTCCACAGTCAGGCAGTCTTCGCCATCTTCACCTAGGAGCGTGACGACATCACCTTCTTGCAAGCCATCAAGGTCACTAACATCGATCATCAGTTGATCCATCGTAATTGCCCCCACTTGGCGCACCCGTTTTCCCCGGACGAGGACTTCGAGCTTATTGGAAAGCAGGCGCGGTACCCCATCGGCGTAGCCAATACCAACAACGGCAATTTTCATCGGTTTAGGGGCAATGAATTGGTGACCATAGCTAATGCCCGTATGGGCGGGAATGTCTTTCAACAGGGTAATGCGCGATCGCACCTGCATCACCGGTCGCAGGGGCACGACCTCCCGTAAATGGGGAGCAGGATACACGCCGTAGAGGCTCAAACCAATGCGCACCATATCGTAGTGACTACTGCGGTTGGCCAAAGTGGCTGCCGAATTGGCCATGTGACGCCGTACCGACCCCAACCCAAGGCGGGCAAGGTCTTGGCACACCTGCTCAAAATAGGCCTGCTGCTGCCACATTAAACTGGGGTCAGGATCATCGGCACTAGCAAAGTGGGAGTAAATGCCTTGGATCCGCAGGTGGGGTAACCGCTGCACAAATTGGACAAAATTCACTGCGTCCTGCCACGGACAGCCCAAACGAGACATGCCCGTGTCAATCATCAAATGGACATCGAGGGGTTCCCGTAGATGATCGGCGTAATCAGAGAAAATCAGGGCTTGCTTGGGTGTAGAAAGGGTGGGCTGGAGTTGCCACTCGGCCATCATCTGCACCTGCACGGGCAAATTGACGGATCCCAAGACCAAAATTGGCGCTGTAATTCCCGCCTGCCGTAGAGCAATCCCTTCGGGAATGGTTGCCACCCCGAGCCAAGTCGCACCGTGGGCTAAAACGGTCTGAGCCACGGTTACAGCGCCATGACCATAGGCATCTGCTTTTACTACAGCTAAAAGTTCCGTGGTCGGTGCCAGCCACTGGCGAAGATGTTGGGTGTTGGCGGCCAAGGCCGCTAAATCAATTTCAATCCATGCGCGCTCACACTCATGGGAGCGGGTGAGCTGTTCCTGACTGAGCATTGTCTTTCCTGTCCTCACACCATCAACTCCCCAGTAGGGGGTAGCCAACCCTACAGCCACGGGTGTTCTGTGATTCAATGTATAGCACTCTATGTTCAGCGTTGGCGTCAATATTCGGTTCTTAGCAAAACCTGCTAGAGTGTCACTACAGCCCTTTTCTAAGACATTAGAGTCCATCAAAGGGATGCCTTGCTTCCCCACAGTGGCTCTCACGGTTTTGAGCGTGTTCCATCCCTGTAAAAAGCGCTAGATTGGCTGTGGTTGCCCTCTTTCTAATAGGGCAATGTCATTTTTGTTGGTGTGAGGTCGAGGTTCGAGTGGACAACTGGCACAAGACATCCCTAGGGCTAAATCCTCTGGGAGCAATTGGTGTGTTTGACAGTGGGGTGGGTGGCTTAACGGTTTTGCAGGCACTGCAAAGGCTCTTACCCCAAGAGGCATTTCTCTACTTTGGGGATACTGCACGGCTACCCTATGGCACCCGCCGCCGCAGTGAAATTCTCCAGTATGTGCGAGAAATTCTAACGTGGATGTACGGCCGCGGAATCAAGATGGCGGTGATGGCCTGCAACACCAGTTCAGCCCTGGCCTTGAGTCAGGTACGCAGGGAATTTCCCTTTCCCATTCTTGGTCTCATTCTCCCCGCGGCGAGGATGGCGGTTACCCTAGGAGAGCGCATTGGGGTTATTGCCACCCCCGCAACCGTCAAAAGCGGTGCCTATGGGCGGGCGCTTCGGGAACTCTCGCCAACAGTGGCGATCGCCCAAGTGGCTTGCCCTGAGTTTGTCCCTCTTGTGGAGAGTAATTGCCTAGAGGGCGATCGCGTCCATCGCATTGTGCAGCAGACCCTAGCTCCCTTAGCTGACTTTGCCCCCGATACTCTCATCTACGGTTGCACCCACTACCCCCACCTGCGCCATGTGATCGAGCAGTACTTGCCGCCCACGGTACATCACCTTGATCCTGCCCATGCTGTGGCCCGTGCCGCATTGCACAAATTAGAGGCTATGAATTTGGCCACTCCCTGCCCCCAAGGCCAGGTGCAATTCTATGTCAGTGGGAAACCCGAACACTTTGCCCACTTGGCCAGCCAATGGCTGGGATACTTGCCCACGGTGGAACACTTGCCCTTGAGTCTGTTAACTCAGCTCCCTCTGCCATTGGAGAAAACCGCCCTTGAGCCAGAGATCTCCGTGGTTGCGGCCAGTTAGGCACCCTAGGGAATTTTGGCACAATAGAACTATGCCCTGGGGCCTTGTTCTCTATTCACCACCCTTGGAGGATTCCCGTGAGTAGTACCAGTAACTTTCAAGAGGCGATTCGTGAGGCGCGCAGTCACGCGATCATCGGTCCCAATGTCATTCGCAATGCCCTGCCCTTTTTGGGGGGCGGCCTTCTGCTGACGGCGGTGGGTAGTTGGGGCGGTCTAGGTGTGCTGGCTGCTGCGCCCCAGCTTTTTATGCCCACGTTTGTGGTGGCCATTATTGCTGAACTTGTGCTCTTTTTTGTGGCGCAGGGAGCCGCGCGCAAAGGGAACAATGGGTTAGCCCTGCCTCTACTGGCCACCTACAGCTTGCTGTCGGGCTATACCCTCTCTGGATTGATTTATGTTGCCCTCAGTACCGTGGGCATTATGGGCATTGTCCTTGCCGCCGCAGGCTGTGGCATCACGTTTATGGCTGCCAGTCCCATTGGCTCCAATCTCTCAGAGCGCGATGGCTTTGCCCTGGCCAAGACGGTACAGCTGGGCATTATTGCGCTTTTGGTGGTCTTGGTTCTCCAGTTGGTTTTTAGCTTCTTTGGCGTCTTTACGCCCACGTTTCTAGAAATCGCGATTTCTGGCATCGGCGTGGTGCTCTTTGTAGGAGCTGCGGTGGTGGACTTTTTTGTCCTACCCCGCACGTACCGCGATGATCAGTATCTCTCTGCTGCTCTTTCGATGTACCTGACCTATATCAACCTGTTTATTTTTATCCTGCGGTTACTGATTGCCCTCAATCGGGAGCGCTAAAGCAGCAGGTGACACTGGGCATGATCCCGAAGCAGATGGTCACAGAGAACCAAAGCCACCATTGCCTCCACCATGGGCACCGCTCGCGGTAAAACACAGGGATCATGCCGCCCCTTTGCCGCTAAGACTGTTTCTTCGCCCGCCTGGTTCACCGTTTTTTGAGCCTGACCAATGGTGGCCGTGGGCTTAAAGGCCACCCGCAAAATGATGTTTTCACCGTTGGAAATCCCCCCCTGAACTCCTCCGGAGCGATTGGTGCGGGTGCGAATTCGCCCCTGTTCATCGGTGTAAAATTCGTCGTTGTGCTCTTGACCGGTGAGCAGGGTACCCGCAAAGCCAGAGCCAATTTCAAAGCCCTTACTGGCGGGCAGGGACATGACCCCCTTGGCCAGATCTGCTTCTAGCTTGTCAAAGACGGGGGAGCCTAGACCGACAGGCACGTTGCGCACCACACACTCAATAACGCCGCCAATGGAGTTTGCCTGCCGCCGAATTTCATCCACCAGGGCAATCATCTTTTCGGCAGTGACGGCATCGGGACAGCGCATGATATTGGCCTCAACGGCAGCGGCTTCTACGGTATCGGGATCAACGACGGCTTCAATGTCTTTGACCCGCTTGACGTAGGCAATGATTTCGGTGCCAGCGACTTGAGCAAGAATTTTGCGGGCGATCGCCCCCGCAGCTACCCGCCCAATGGTTTCCCGCGCTGAGGCACGCCCACCCCCTTGCCAATTGCGAATCCCGTACTTGCCGTCATAGGTGGCATCGGCGTGGGAAGGACGATAGACCTGGGCCATTTCGGCATAATCTTCGGGACGGGTATCCTTATTGCGCACCAAAACGGCAATGGGGGTACCGAGGGTTTTGCCCTCAAAAACCCCCGAGAGAATTTCACAGCGATCGCTCTCTTGGCGAGGCGTAGTCAGGCGACTTTGGCCAGGACGGCGGCGATCCAGTTCCTTTTGAATATCCGCCTCCGACAGTTCCAAGCGGGGAGGGCAGCCATCCACCACTACCCCCACACCGCCCCCGTGGGATTCACCAAACGTGGTGACCCGAAATAGATGCCCAAACGTATTCCCCATAGTGATCCTAGAATCTACGATGCGCTCACGCGAAAGGCCATACCACAGCCACAGGTTTGACTGGCATTGGGATTGTGGAAGCGAAAAGCCCCTCCCATTAAGTCTTCAATGTAATCTACGCGCAAACCCCGTAAAAGCTCAGCAGCGTTAGCAGCAATCGCGATCCTCCAGCCTTGGGACTCGGTGAGTAAATCCGTTGGCTCGGCCTCGGCCACAAGGGCCAGATCATAGCGCCAGTCACCGCACTCACTGGGTTGCACCTGAATCCGCAGAATTGCTGCCCGGCCGCCACTAATGCCGTGGGTCTGGAGACGTTCCAACTCTTGAATGGCTGCGGGGGTCAATTCCACCATTTTGCACAAAACTAGCGGGAATCACCAGTATATCGTGGTTTGAGGAGGTTGGTGAGCGCTGCTTTGGCGTTGGGGTACTCAAATTGAAATCCCATTGCCAGTGTCCGCTCCGGCAAGACCCGTTGCCCCTTGAGCACCACATCGGCACCTTCCCCCAGCAGCAGTTGAAGGGCGGGGGCGGGCACCGGTAACCACGAGGGGCGTTGCATCACCTCTCCTAAAACACGGCAAAAGTCGGCCATCGTCAGAGGCTCTGGGGCGGTGGCATTGTAAACGCCCTGCATTTTCGATTCATCCACGGCTGTGAGAATGAGGCGCACCAAGTCCTGCTGATGAATCCAGGAAAACCACTGCTGACCCGATCCCAGAGGCCCTCCGAGGTACAACTGAAAGGGCAACAGAAGCTTGGCCAGCGCCCCCTGCTCCCCCAAGACAATGCCAAAACGGAGGATCACTAAGCGCACCCCCAAGTCTGTCACCCCTTGGGCCGCTGCTTCCCAGTCCACACAGACCTTGGCCAGAAAATCCGTCCCCGCGGCATGGGTTTCGACAAATGTTTCGGTCTCACTGGTGCCGTAGTAGCCAATGGCCGAGGTGGATACCAATACCTGTGGCCGCTGTTGACATTGGGCGATCGCCTGTACCAGTTGGCGCGTCCCCACCACGCGACTCTCGTAGATCTCCTGTTTGCGCTGAGGTGTCCAGCGACCATTGGCTAGGGGTTCGCCCGCGAGGTTGATCACGGCATCTGCGCCCTCTAGGGCAGCAAACCAGTCACCCGCTGCTTTTGGGGTATAGCCAATGCACTCCACACGGGGAACGCTTGCCAATTGTTTAGCCGCCCTTGCAGGGGAGCGCACTAAAGCAACGACTCGATCGCCGCGATCGCTCAACGCTTTGACCACCTGCTGGCCAACAAAGCCGGTGGCACCGGTAACAACAACCTTCATAGATTCCTAGCCATGGGTTACGCTGGACGTCTTTGAATCAAGAGCCGCCACCAGCGGTTGCCACTCGGTGCCGTAGCGTTCCCGCAGAGCCTGCCAAGCGGCCACTTGACCGGCGGCGTATTCACCGGGTTTGCCCCACTGCAAAAAGGCACTGAGAACGGACTTTTCATTGCTATCGAGAAAGCGGATGGCATAGGTGGGAAAATTGCCCCGCTTCGCCTGACCCTCCTCAAAGCGGATTTTGGCCACCTGATCCATATTCAGGTGAAACTCAAAGTCCTCTGTGTGCATGTTGGCATAGCGCCCCTTGGGCAGTTCAGCATAAAAGACCTTGCTGAGGGGCGATCGCACCTCCAAAACCGCCACCTCATTGGTGACCACAAGGCGCAGTAGCCCCAGTTGCTCACAGTCACTGAGGAATTGCTGAAAGGAAAGAGAAGTATCGGACATAGTTGGTGGAGTTGCTAGGGGATTAGCCATGCGTGCTTCTTCCACTGTGGCGCACAGCGGATGCCGATGCAAGCTTGGGGAGTTCGCTCTCTATTTCGCCTTGGCCAAGTGCAGCACCACCCCCAGACCCGCACCCATATCCTCTGGAGTGACTTTGCCATCGTGATTGGCATCGAGGGCATCAAACACTGCATCGCTTCCCAGCCATTCTTCGCGGGTAATGATGCCGTCGCCATCGAGGTCATAGACATGGAAGAGTTCTTCTGCCGCATGGGTGAGGATTTCGGCGCCTTCAAGGCGGGCTAGTCGCCGTGCCAACAAGTCTTCAAGGGTTTCCAGCGCCTTAGTAAAGCCCTTAATACCCTCCTCTAGTTTTTCACTGGCCATCTCGTCGGCGGCATGCATCCGGCGGAAGGTGGTTTCATCCATAGAGACCCTTTCAATGTCAAGGGTAGCGGCAATGGCTGGATCAAGTTTGCGCTGGAGTTCGCCCTCGGTGTTTTGCAACTCTTGGAGGAGCGCGGGTGAAATTGTCAGCAGATCACAGCCCGCCAGTTCGATAATTTCGCCAATGTTGCGGAAGCTGGCCCCCATGACTTCCGTGGGATAGCCGAATTTCTTGTAGTAATTGTAGATTTTGGTCACAGACCTCACCCCCGGATCCTCAGGGGCAGGGTACTCGGCGCGACCGGTTTTTTTCTTGTACCAGTCGAGGATGCGACCGACAAAGGGGGAGATGAGGGTCACGCCCGCCTCGGCGCAGGCGATCGCCTGGTGAAAGCCAAACAGCAGCGTTAAATTGCAGTGAATGCCCTCTTTTTCGAGAATTTCGGCAGCGCGAATACCTTCCCAAGTCGAGGCAATTTTAATCAGAACGCGATCGCGCCCTACCCCTGCCGCCTCGTATTGGCCAATTAAGTCCCGCGCCTTTTCCACCGTGCCCGCCGTATCGTAGGAGAGCCGCGCATCCACTTCCGTTGAGACCCGGCCGGGAATAATCTGCAAAATTTTCAAGCCAAAGGCTACCGCCAAGCGATCCGCCGCCAGGGAGACAATCTCACGGGGAGTGGCACCCGACCCCAAATCCGCCTTGGCTTTGAGCAAGGTTTCATTCACAATGGGCTGGTATTCCTTCATTTGGGCCGCGGCCGTAATCAACGAGGGATTCGTGGTGGCATCGCGGGGGGTAAATTTTTCAATGGCGAGGATGTCACCGGTGTCTGCCACCACAACGGTCATTTGTCGCAACTGTTCCAGCAAGTTCATGGGACAAGTCTCCCAAACATGTCCCTTTCATTATCGTTCGCCAGCCCAAGGGTCGGGGAAAGCAGCGTAACAAAGCGCAATATCATATCTCCTCTGTGGGCTATTTAGGTGTAATCAATAGCTGCGATCAATGAGTGACCAGCCTTGGGTCTCTACCCGCGATCGCCAGGACTGCCACTGCTGCTGCAGTTCTTGTGCCGTTTGCGGCGTATTGAGGTGATTGCGCCAAAGAATTAGGGCATCCTCTTCGGGATTCTGGTAGTAACGGGGACGCCGCCCCACCACTTCAAAGCCAAAGTGCTGATAGAGCCGTTGCGCAGCTTCATTGCTGGCCCGCACTTCCAAAGTTGCCCACCGGCGATCGCCCCCCCGATGTCCCAGTTGCAACAGCCGACACAGCAGTAACCCCCCTAACCCCCGCCGTCGGTACTGCGGATGCACCATTAACAGCACAAGGTGCAATTCATCGGCAATGCCCCAGCTCACGCCACACCCCCACACCTGCGCAGGGCTGGCCACCACCAACAGCGTGTGCTGTGGATTTTCTAATTCGCGGGTGTATTCTTGGTCAGACCAAAAGCCCCCCAAACACACCTGATCTAGGTGAACGATGCCATTCAGATCCATCATCGTTGGGCGTCGTAATTCTAATTGCCCCATTGCCATTGCCTGGAAGGGAGAGTGCTATCATGCAAAGGAAATAGTACCGTGTCGCAGCACCATGGCAGAAGAAACCCCCACCAAACCCGCGAAAAAGGAAAAGCCCCCTGCCGTTGAAGAGAAACCTTTTGCTGAATTCATCAACGAAGCCTTTTTACCTGCTCTTGAGAAAGCCCTCAGCAGCAAAGTAGGGGAGGTCACCCTACGCCTAGAGGGGAATACCGTGATTGGTGAGTGGGGCAAGGGAATGTACCAATTTCGCCTCTACTTCCTAGAGGGGGATATCCAAGGGCCAAAGGCCTTTGTCTGTAGCAGTGGCGGTATTGCCCCCAGCACCATTGAGCCATTTTTGGGGGATGAACGCAAGGTAACACTGGATTTACTGGTCTTTGGCGTGATGCAGCGCCTGAACGGCCAAAAATGGTTAGGAGGCAATTAGACCAAGATGGGAACAGCAATTCAAGTGGGCGATCGCGCCCCGGACTTTGAACTGACCGCTAGCGACGGCCGCAAGGTCAAGCTCTCCGATTTTCGGGGTCAAAAGAACGTCGTCCTCTACTTTTACCCCGCTTCAGAAACCCCCGGCTGCACGATTCAAGCCTGTGCCTTCCGCGATGCCTACAGTGTTTTCCAAGAACTGGGGGCTGAAATCATTGGCATTAGTGGTGACCCCGTGGAGCGACAGCAGGGCTTCCAGAAAAACCACCAATTGCCCTTTCTGATCCTCAGTGATCCGGGCAATAAGGTTCGCCAGCAGTATGGCGCCTCTACCCTCTTTGGCCTTCTTCCCGGACGGATTACCTATGTCATTGACAAAGAGGGGGTGGTGCGCTACGTGTTTGACTCCATGCTCAATTTCAAAGCCCATGTGGATGAGGCTCTCAAGATTTTGCGCCAGTTGGCCAGTGCCACTGCCTAAAACAAGAGGAGCGATCGCAACTAGAGCTGCATTACATTGCAGTCGTGACTCCTCCCCCAGGCGGGGCACATCTCCTTGCGCAGGCCCTGAAGCCCGATGGGCAACTCCAACCGAGCCAAAACTACCGCCGGACATTGCCACTGCCGGGGGGTGCCGATACCGATGATCGCTGTGCCTTTATCTCTGTTAGTGGCGTGATTTCGCGGCTGCAGGGGGCGACGGATTTGCTTCATCAACTTCTAGGGAGCATTGCCCAAGCACCCCTAGTACAATAAAAAAGAATGAGTTAGCGCGGTGGTTGCGGGAGGTAACACCTCCTGAGGAAAGTCCGGGCTTCCGAAAGACCAAGCTTGCTGGGTAACGCCCAGTGCGGGTGACCGCGAGGATAGTGCCACAGAAATATACCGCCGATGGAGGGAAACCTCACAGGCAAGGGTGCAACGGTGCGGTAAGAGCGCACCAGCAACACCGTGAGGTGTTGGCTCGGTAAACCCCGGCTGGAAGCAAGGTGTGCTAGCGCCAAGGAACCAGGGTTGGTCTTTTTCCCAGTTCTTTGCTAGCCAGAGCCGCTAGAGGCACTTGGTAACAAGTGTCCCAGATAGATAACCACCCTTTGAACAGAACCCGGCTTACGTCTAACTCATTCATTTTCAAAATCCCTTGTGAGGATGTGCCCTTGAGTCTTTGCCCCCCCTGTTTGGATCCTCTATGGTGAAGCTGGGTTATCTTGGCCCAGTGGGCACCTACAGCGAAGAAGCCGCTCAAAGCTACGCCCAATGGCAGCACCGGCAGGGCAAACCCGTGACCCTGATTCCCTTGACGACGATCGCCGGCTGCTTGGAGGCGTTAGCGACCGGAGAATTGGATTTGGCTCTAGTGCCCAGTGAAAATTCCGTTGAGGGCAGTGTCAACATTACCCTCGATTCCCTGTGGCGACTGAATACATTGCACATTCAGCACGCCTTTATCCGCCCCATAGTCCACGCCTTCGTTGCCCAGACTCAAGAGCTAGGCCACATTGAAGCGGTCTATTCCCATCCCCAAGCCCTCGGTCAGTGTCAGCGCTGGTTGCAGGCGCATCTCCCCCATGCCTGCCAGTGCCCCGTTACCTCTACTGCCGAAGGGCTGCACTATGTTGCCCAGTCATCGCGGGTGGGCGCAATTGCTTCCGTGCGGGCGGCGCAACTGCATCAACTGCCCATTGTGGCGACAGAAATTCAGGATATTGCCGACAACTGCACCCGTTTTTGGGTTGTCAGTCGCCAACAGGGGGAAGGCTGGCCCAAGGAGGGGGATACCCACACCTCCATTGCCTTTAGCCTCAAGGCCAATGTGCCGGGAGCCTTGCTGAAGGTGCTGCAACTGTTTAGCGATCGCCAGATAAACCTCAGCCGCATTGAATCGCGCCCCAGCAAGCGAGCCTTGGGGGATTATCTGTTTTTTGTTGACCTCGAGGTGAATGGTCGCCCTGAGGTAGTGGTTGATTGCCTTTTGGCTCTCAAGGAAGCCACGGATGTATTGAAAGTCTTTGGGAGTTATCAGTTTCTAGACCTGGGAGAATAGCTTAACCATGCGTATCGGTGTCCCCAAGGAAATCAAAGATCAGGAATTGCGGGTGGGCTTGACCCCCGATGCAGTGCACAGGTTACGAGAGCGCGGCCATGAAATTCTAATTCAGGCGGGAGCTGGGGAAGGTGCCGGTTTTAAGGATCTAGACTACAAAGCGGCGGGAGCGAAAGTGGTGGTAACGGCAGAAGCTGCATGGGATGCTGATTTGGTCATCAAGGTCAAGGAACCCCTGCCCCCTGAATATGGCTATCTGCGCCCCGGTCAACTGTTGTTTACCTACCTCCACCTTGCCGCCAATCGCGAGTTGACGGTGACCCTCATGCAGTCGGGCGTGACTGCCATTGCCTACGAAGCCGTAGAGGAAACCCAAAACGGCCAACGCCATTTTCCCTTGTTGACGCCCATGAGCAAAATTGCCGGACGTCTGGCAGTACAGTTTGGCGCTCGCTTTCTAGAGAGTCCCCAGGGCGGTCGGGGTGTGCTGTTGGCAGGAATTCCGGGCGTGGCACCAGGGCGAGTTTTGGTGTTAGGGGCAGGGGTAGTGGGCACTGAAGCGGTGCGCATGGCAGTGGGACTGGGCGCCCGTGTCACTGTCGTGGATATCAATGTGGAGCGGCTTTACTATTTGGAAACCCTCTTTGGTGACCGCGTCGAGTACCTGTATAGCACGCCGGAACTCATTGCTTATTTAGTACCCCTCAGCGATCTGGTGATCGGCGCTGTTTTGGTGCCGGGGCAGCGACCCCCCTGCTTAGTTCCGGAGTCGGCAGTATCAGACATGCCCCTGGGGGCGGTGATTGTGGATGTCACCGTGGATCAGGGGGGCTGTGTAGAGACGATTCGCCCCACCACCCACTCACGACCGGTTTACAGCGCCTGTGGGGTGATTCACTGCGGTGTACCCAATCTGCCAGCGGCGGTGCCGCGCACGGCCACCCAAGCCCTCACGAATAGCACCTTGCCCTATATCCTTGCCCTTGCCGATGCCGGCGATCGCGCCCTTGAAGCAATTCCTGCCCTAGCAAAAGGCCTCGTTATCAAGGATTACCAACTGGTTCATCCCGACGTGCGGGCTGTCTTTCCAGACCTCTAGGGAATTTTGCAAACACCTTCGCAGAAAAATAAAATAAAAGTGCTGAATCTCGTGTTCAGCTGATTCAATGGAAACAATTGCAAAAAGAATGACAGAACGGCAATAGCAACGTTACAAAGTAAAACACAAGGGGGGCTGTAAAGACGTAGCTATCGGCGCGATCCAAAATGCCGCCATGGCCGGGAATCAGTTGACCAGAGTCCTTGACGCCGGCATCCCGTTTCATCATTGACTCTGTTAAATCCCCCAGGAGGCTGGCAATGCCAATCATGAGGCCGAAGATGGCGCCCAACAGCCAAGGCAGTGGCCAGCCAAGGGAATGTGCTCCCCAAAGGGCAACCCCTAAACTCCCTAGAACGCCAAACACTGCCCCTTCCACAGTTTTCTTGGGACTGATGTGGGAAAGGCGGGTGCGGCCAAAGAGCTTGCCAACTGCATAGGCACCAATGTCCGCTGCCCAAATACAAACAAAGGCCAAGAGGGTCATCTGTAACCCCAAGGGCAAAGCGGTGAGCCGAAACTGCTCTGGCCAAAATCCCCCCAAAGGTAGTGTTGCCTGTTGCTCTAGCCCCCGCAGACGCACCCAATAGCTTGGCAAATAGCCGCCGTAAAACAGCCCCATGATTGAGGTGGAAATATCGGCAATCGAGGCCAGCTTGGGTTGAAATAGCAAGTAGAAGCAAATGAAAGTACCTGCCACGGGAAATACAGCATCCGCAAGATCTGGCCGCAACAAACAGGTGATGAGAAGTACTTGACTGACTACGAGGGTGGTTTTGGCCGCTGGCGCACTCCCCTTAGCGCGAGCCAGTTCAAAGTATTCCAGTTGACCGAGATAAATCAGTGCCCCAATGCCCAGACAAAAATACCAACCCCCTAGCACGGTCATCAGTAGCGCGAGGGCGATCGCGACAAGTCCACTGGCAATGCGGATCCAGAGCATGGTGGTAGGGGCGGTGATGAGGAAAGGGGGGTACATTGGGCTGCGCGTTCAGTGTCTGCGTAGAGCGTCCAAGGAACGATCGCCGCTACATTAAAAAGCTTAATCTAAATTCACCAACGTTAAGGGAATATTAACAGGTCTGCCCTAAAACAGGAGGCATGGCCCTGTCCTTGGCAAGCTATAACGGATTAGGGAACATCGGAGGGGCAAAGGCGTCATGAAAAGCGATTGGTCTGAGGTCAATTGTATCCATGACATCCAGTCTTCCCCTTCCTTGGACGCGTGTTGAGGAGATCAGTGCTCGGGTGACGCTGCCGCTGACAAAACTTACACCCCAAGAGTTGGTTATTCGCTGTCAAGCCGGCAGAACCCCAGATCGTGCTGCTTTTACTGAACTGCTGCGACGATACCAATCCCATGTGGAGCGAATTATCTATCATCTTGCTCCCGACTGGGAGGATCGCGCCGATCTTGTCCAAGAAGTCTGGATTCGGGTCTATCGCAATATTCACAAATTGCAAGATGCCAGCAAATTTCGAGGTTGGCTCAGTCGCATTGCCACCAACTTGTTTTACGATGAGTTGCGCAAACGCAAACGCCATCAACCGCCCCTTTCCCTGGATGCGCCCTTGAAAACCCAAGAGGGTGAAATGAATTGGGAACTTGCCACCAGTGATACCAGTCCCGACGACCGGCTGCGCACGGATGAATTCTATGATCAATTACGGCGGGCGATCGCCAACTTACCAGAAGCCTTTCGGACAACCATTGTACTTCGGGAGATTGAAGGCCTCTCCTACGAAGAAATTGCCCAAATCACCGGAGTTTCCCTCGGCACCGTGAAATCGCGAATTGCCCGCGCCCGCCAGCGACTCCAACTAGAACTACAACCTCACCTCGATCTCCCCTCAGCCTAATGCGAATCACGCCTACCCTTTTCCTCCACGGACAACCCCCTATGATGGACGAACTTGATCCCTGCAAACACGATACCTTTGAACTCTTGAGCGCCTACCTTGATGGTGAAGTGACGGCGGCAGAACGGCAGCAGGTGGAAGCATGGCTCGCCACCGACCCCGCAGGACAACGCCTCTACCAGCGACTCCTGACTCTCAAACAGCAGATGCAAGAGCTGCCCGTACCCCTGACCCCCTGTCCGGCGGATCAGTTGGCGGCCCAAGTAATTGCTAAGGCCAATCGCCCCCGTCGTATTTGGGTCTTAGGGAGTGCTGGGGCAACACTAGCTGCATCCCTTGTGGCAATGCTTACAGGTCTCATTCCCAATCCCTTCCCTAGTCTGCCTGTGGCTGTTACTAGCCCTGCCCGTCTTGAGCCGGCACCATCTCCTTTACCGATTGAGCCAACAGCAGTGGGTTTGATGCTCAGTCTCGACCGTCCCCCCGTAGCTATTCCGGTGAGTGAAACGGCTCCTGCGGTGCTGCCAGAACCCCAGGCAGAATCAACGACTAACCCCCCAAGCCAGGAATAATCTCCGGCTTGAAGGGACGCTCTAAAAGACAATTGAGAGCTGCTTGGGGCGTGAGATTGCCAGCAAGAACCGCGTTCACCATGGTAGTAATGGGAACCTCTAACCGGTGTTGTTGGGCATAGGTGCACAGAACCCATGCAGTGTTTACCCCTTCGGCAGTGCCTTTTGTCAAGGCTAGAGCCTGGGAGAGAGATTTCCCCTGGGCAAGGTGCCACCCCACTTGATAATTGCGACTGAGGGCACTGGTGCAGGTGGCAAGGAGATCCCCTAACCCAGAAAGACCGTAGAAGGTTTCCACTTGTCCGCCCCAGTGAGTCCCCACCCGCACCATTTCTACGAGTCCTCGGGTAATCAGGGCAGAGCGGGCATTGACGCCAAGACCGAGACCATCATTGACGCCACAGGCGATCGCAATCACATTTTTGAAGATGCCCCCCATTTCAACGCCCCGCCGATCCTCATTGCTGTAGAGGCGAAACGTGGTACTACCTAACCAGTCCTGCACTTGCTTGGTAGCTACTGAATGCCCCCCCACTACTGCTGCTGCCGGGAGTCCCTGCTGAATTTCAGCCGCCAAGTTGGGTCCCGAAAGCACAACCAGATCGTGATGCGGACAGTAAGTTTGCCAAATATCCGCCGCCGTGGCAAAGGTTTCAGCTTCTAGACCCTTGGTGGCACTGACAAAGATGATGCCCAAGGGGGGGTGAAGAGCGGCAACTTGAGTAGCAACTTCCCGCACCGCTTTGATGGGGAGAGCCGAAACCATTAACTGAATATCTTGGAAAAGCGCAGCCGAAAGTGGGCCTTGCGATCGCCCCCAACAGGAAACCGTGCAGCCCTGTTGCTCGAATAGGTATGCCAGTGTCTGTCCCCAATGACCCAGGCCCAAAATCAATACCCTTGGGGACATACCATCCCCATCCTAGGGGGTAACCGTTAAATTTTGGAATTGTTGCTGCTGCCGTTTGCGAAAGGCCTCTGCTTGCGCATTGAGATTTTCCATTTGATCTGCGACCACTTCGTTGGGATCGCGACCATCCATCAAACGCAGCCGATTCATCAATCCCGGCAGAGAAAAATTGCCATTCTGGGGATTGAGAATGGTGCCTAGATCATTGGCATTGCCGTTTTGTTGCCAGCCCTCCAGGGGGTTATTGGGGCTTGCAGGCTGGGCAAGGGCTATACTTCCCAAATTGAGAGTTAGTGCAGCAAGGGCAAGACCGCTCAGGTGGCGAGGTGTCATGGGTCACTCCTCAAAATTGCGCTAGGAATGCAGACGATAGGATGGCCCAATCGGTGCCGCAGTGAAAAGGGCTGTACAGGAAATTATACCAAGTCTTTGCCTAAGGATTGCAGAAGTAGCACTGACTGGGATCGGCGACAGTTGCCGTCACAGGGACTACTTGTTCATACAAACAGCGTTGACAGCGATAGCGGTTGGCTTTGATGGCGCCGGTGGGTGCCCCACATAGCCCACAGGGTAGCCCCGGCAGTTTCTCGCAGGCCACAAACCCCGGCCAACCACACTGCGGACAGCCCTGAGCCATGGCTTGAACGAGCTGAGCAGCAGCTTGAGCAATCACCTGCATCCGTGTGGGGTTCATGTGGGCACGCATGTCAGTTTCTAGGTGGATTCTGGGGCTGTAGGCTTGCAGGGTGGCGATCGCCCTTTGCAACTGTTCCTCGCTTTGCATCCCTTTGAAAATTGGCGTATTGGGGGGCGGATTAGCCTGCGCCATGGCAATCAAACCATGCTCTGGAAAGCCCACCCGTGCCCCAAAGGCCAAGGCCTCTTCAAGATCACTCACGGTGGCATGGTTAAAGTTCGTTTCCAGGGAGAGCACCTCCCCCCGCAAGACAAGGTCATGGCGGCGATCCACAAGGAGAATCAGTTCGCGATCGCTCGGCAGCAGCGGAAATTGCGGATGGGGGCCAAAGCTCCCTTCACTGGCAAGGACTAAGTCTGCATCCATTTGCGCGAGCACCGCTTCTGCCTTGGCAAGCGCCGCCTCCTCTTGGGTACCCGTCCGGGGAATTTCACGGCTAAAGGTGCCAAAGCGATCGCTATCAAAGTCTGGCGCCACAATCACGCTTACCCCTAAGGAAGCCAGAGCAGGAGCAATTACCTGTTCTTTGCCGTGCTTGGTGGCAAGAATTGCCGTGCGTCCTTGAAAATAGGCATCGGTGGGTCTAAACTTCACCGCCCAAGTAGGCCTCAATCACCCTAGGATCGTTTTTAACACTGAGGGGATCCCCCAGGGCAATCAGTTGACCAAAATCTAGAACCGCTAGGCGATCGCACAAACTCATTACTAAAGGCACATGGTGCTCAATGAGAATCACCGTCAGTTCAAAGGTCTCCTTGAGGCGGCGAATTAACTCACAGAGGTCTTGCTTTTCCTTGGGATTCATACCCGCTGCCGGTTCATCTAACAACAGCAGTCGGGGTTGCAGTGCCAAGGCACGGGCCAGTTCAAGGCGGCGTTGTTCACCATAGGGCAAATTGCCCGCTCGCTCGTGGCGACGTTCATAGAGATTTACCCAGTGGAGAAGTTCCTTGGCGCGGTTCTCCAAGCGCTCCTGCGCACGACGTACAGGCGGTGCTCCCCAGAGGTTTGCCCAGAAACTGGCAGGGGCATGGAGATGCTGGCCTAGGCGCACATTCTCCCAAACACTTAGCTCTGGAAAGAGGCGGATATTTTGAAAAGTGCGGGCAATGCCCAATGCGGCAATCTGGTGGGGTTTGAGCTGGTGGAGGGGCTGCTGCTGAAACTGAATTTGCCCTGCGGTGAGAGGAATTAACCCCGTCAGCAGGTTAAACAGCGTCGTTTTACCGGCACCATTGGGGCCAATAATGCCGAAAATTTCGCCCCTTTCGACGCTAAAGGAGACCCGCTCAACGGCCTTGAGGCCGCCGAAGTAGCGGCACACATTCTCTAGAGTCAGGAGTGGCTGTGACATCTAGGGGTGGGTTGGCGGCAGTTTCTCAAAGGCTTGGTAGACCATGCGGGAGACTTGGCGAATGAGTTCACTGCCTCGGGGATCATTGTAGGGGCGTTTCACCATCATTGCCGCCACATAGCGCTGACCATTGGGCATATCCACCATCCCTGCATCCCCCACCACAATACCAATATCTCCGGTTTTGTGGGCAATGGTGGCCCCTTTACCCAAACCCGCAGGCAAGAGGGTCTTGGTGACCGTGCGCCGCATCATATCCAGCAGGCGATCGCGACTACGGGGCGAGACAATCTCCCCTTGAGCAATTTTTAGCATCAGGGTGGCCAAATCGCGGGGGCTGGTGGTGTTCGTGCCCTGCATATCCGGTAGCGGATTGTGGATCACCGTGTTTTCCAACCCCCATTCCCGAAACTGCTGGTTGAGCACAGCTGCGCCTCCCAGGCGATCAATGATCATATTCGTGGCTGTGTTATCGCTAATGGTAACCATTAACTCTGCCACCTCAAGGACGGGATACTGGGAATTTGGCTTTTGGTATTGCAATGTACCGGCCTCAGGGGCAATGAGATCGGGGCGCATCGTCAGGCGTTCATGGAGCGTGACTCGTCCCTCGTCCACCGCCTTGAAAAACGCCACAAGGATGGGAAATTTAATCGTAGATGCCGCCGGAAAGACCTGATCCCCACTTACATTGAGGGAGGCGCCGGAATCTAGGTTAAAAAAGTACAGCCCCGCTGTCAGATTGGGTTGACGGGTCACCAGTTGCTGAATTTGCCGTTGTAGGGTTGTGAGGGGACGTTCCGGAGGTAGGTTGGGCGTTGGCGTTTCGGGAGCGATCGCCTGACCGGCAGTTGTCTGTGGGGATAATGCCTGAGGCTGCAATACAGACAGCAGCGTTCCTACCGTTGCAGCAAGAGCCACCACACTGACCCCGAAGCGCAAAGTCATTAAAAACAGATTGGGACGGGGCGGTGTCGTGCTAGAAGTGGGGGGCGTTGCTGGATGCGGCAGGGAGGAAAGACCGGAAGACCGAACCATTGAACGAGACTGAGCAACCATGCCATTTACCCTAAAGGAAAGGTGTCCGAAGAGATCGTGGCTGCGTGCTGAATCGCCCACTCCACCTGATGAACCATGCCCCGCAACAGCGCCACTTCGGCATCCGTGGGGTAGGCGCGCCCCAGGAGTGCACGCACCTTGGCCATGCGACTGGCAGCCGTATGGGGATGCAAAAAACCAATGCGGAGCAACACCCGCTCTAAATGCTCATAAAACCCCTCCAGGCGCTCAAAGGGGACGGCAGACCCTTGGGGAAAAGTTCCTCCCCTGTCGCAGGCCGTTAACCACAACTCATAGCAGCATACGGCCACAGCTTGCGCCAGATTCAAAGATGGATAGGCATTGGCCGTAGGGATTTGCACTAAACCCTGGGTGCACTCTAATTCCGCATTCGTCAGTCCCCGATCCTCACGCCCAAATACCAGTGCCGACTGAGGCACGGCCAAGAGTTGAGGCGCTGCCTGACGGGGAGGCCAAAGGGGTAACGCTAAATCTGCCACCTCTCGTCCTACTGTGGCAAAAACCCGCTGACAATCGGCCAGAGCTGTCGTGAGGGAATCCGTAATCTCAGCTTGCTGAAGCACATCCTCTCCATGAACCGCCCAGCGCTGGGCTAACTCTCCCTTGGGATCACAGCGGGGACGGACAATCCACAACTGCTGTAGTCCCATATTTTTCATCACACGGGCAATGCTGCCGACATTGATTTCCCCTTGGGGTTCAACGAGGACAATGCGCACCGACGGCAGAGTATCCACGCTTGTCTGCTGAGTCAAAACAAAAAAATAATTAACCTTTTCTAGATAATTTTAGAAGACTTTCTGGCTTCTTCTCAAGCCTTGAGAATTAGAGCCTTTGCCGCACTTCTAAAATTTTTAACAATGGTTTAGAAAATGCAACATTGGCAGCGCAATTCTTAGCGCCATCATTAAAATTAAAGCTAATTTTTGAGAAGTAACCCCTACTGCCTTAGCCTAGGAAGTTCAGGGCGGATTTCCTAGGGATAAATTTCCACGATTCTCTTGGAGACTTCGACGAATTTAATCGTGTTCCCTCTTGATGAAAAAGGGTAGGGGGTCTGGTTTGATGGTGTGGTCTTGAAGGAGTTAACCCATGTGGCGTCTTATAAGCTTGCATTGGCCTAAGCTAAGTGCTGTCGGTCTGCTGTACTGCGCTTTAGCTGCCGGCGTAGGTTATCTTACGAACCTACAACTGGATGAAATGCACAATCAAGCAAGACATCAGGCAATACCCCTGCACTCGTACTATAGCCTGAATGATCTCACTCCCTGAGTCAAGAGGCCTTGGCTTCGAGGGGAGAATCCTCCGTCAGGCCAATTTCCCGCTTCAGGAGTTCCACTGACTGGGGATCAATGTAGCTTTCGCAGCAAATGAGACGGGGAATGCGAATCAATTCATGGCGAGCTGCCGCAATGGCTGCTTTAACCCGTTCCCCACTGGCGCGATCGCTAATGATTGTGTGGGCACGGTGGACAAGAGCATTGAGCTTATAGCTATCGTTGGCTTGGGCTGTGACCACGAGGAGTTCATCGCCCCGCAAACTGTGGATCATGACTTCAGCAACACCAAGGGTACCGGAACTCAGGCTGACCAACCCCAAGCAGGAGCCTTTCGGCAATTGCTGTACCACTTCCAGTTCCCGCTGGTAGTTGTAGATGTCGATGAAAAATACCCGCACGTCCTTATCGCGCGTGATTGCTTCCGTCATGCTGGCAAAATAGCGCACGGTAACGACGGTTGCAGAGGTATCCCCCTCAAGGACGGTTTCCAAGTCTTCAAGAAAGACCAATTCTACAGGAATCGGCAGCAGTTGTTGCAGTTCTTGAACAATTAGTTCGCCAGCCCCTTGATCGTGGCGGGGCACGGTTACCAAGATTCTCACCCCGGCTTTCTGGCGGGCATCGAGTTCAGCGAGGAATAACTCCCGAATTTGACTGAGGGAATAGCCCATTTCCAGAAGGGTATCCACACTTTCTTGGACAATGCGGTGGACAGGGACAACGGCGGGTCGGCGTTGGCGGGGACGGGTTTCCTCTTGGCCGAGGGCGCGCACATAGATACCAGACCCCACTTGGGGCACGACTAAACCAGCGGCTTCAAGGCGTTCGTAAACTTTGCTGATGGTGTTGCGGTGCAGACCGGTTTGCATGGCAAGCTGCCGCGTACTGGGCAAGCGATAGCCGGGGGGAAACTGCCGTGCAGCGATCGCAAAACTAATTTGATTAAAGAGCTGAGTCGAAGCAGGAATTTCGCTATCCGGTTGGATGTGGAATTGAACCATAGCTTTTCTTTTGCCAATCAGAGACTGTCCTTGGGGGATACGCTCTCCTTGGTGTGGCTATGCCAGATGCAAAACCTACCCCCAATCGCTGCATAAATCGTCACGGTTAGTGAGTAATTTTACCGCACCGGTTCCCTATTGTCCTGTGCTTGATAATAGGGCGCTGTCACAGGGTCACCACCAAGTTGTCGCGATGGACAATTGTATCGGCACCCGCATAGCCAAGGATGTTGGCTAATTCTGTGGACTGTTGCCCCTGCACGCGGCGAATCTCTTCACTGCTGTAGTTGACGAGGCCACGGGCAATTTCGGTTCCTGTGGGATCACAGAGCTTGACGGCATCTTGGGCTTGAAACTCCCCTTCAACCCGGGTAATGCCGGCGGCCAAAAGAGATTTACCGCCAATGGTAATGGCTTTTACAGCGCCGTCATCCAGCCACAACTCGCCTTTGGGAACGAGGGCACGGGCAATCCAGCGTTTGCGGGCATTGAGGGTTTTGGGACGGGGTTCAAAGTGGGTGCCTATGGGTTCACCCGCAAGGATTTTGAGAAGGTTAGTGGGCGATCGCCCATCGGTAATGACAGTGCGCACCCCGGCTTCTGTGGCAATCTCCGCGGCTCGAATTTTTGTCGTCATGCCCCCGGTGCCCCAAGGGGAGCCGGCAGCCCCAATTTGAATCGTTTGGGTTAACTCGGCTAAGGAGACCACCCGCTCAATGGGAACGGCTGTCTTATCAATGCGCGGATCTGCTGAGTACAGGCGATCGACATCTGTAAGCAAAAAGAGCCAGTCAGCCTCCACAAGGCTAGCCACAAGGGCTGAGAGGGTATCGTTGTCGCCAAACTTGAGTTCATCCACCGCCACGGTATCGTTTTCATTGACGATGGGGATCACCCCTAGCTCAAAAAGCGCTTGAAAGGTGTTGTAGATATTCAAGTAACTTTGGCGATCCACAAAGTTTTGCCGTGTGACGAGGATCTGGGCAATGGGCTGGTGGAGCACTGAAAAGAGGTCGTCATACATGCGCATCAAGTGTCCTTGACCTACGGCTGCTACCGCCTGCTTTTGGGCTAATTGTTGGGGACGCTCGCTCAGGCCCAAGCGCACGGCACCCACACCTACGGCCCCGGAGGAGACGAGCACCACGCGATCGCCCCGCCGTTGACAATGACACAAGACCTCCACTAATTGGGCAATGGTAGCCAAGGCCAGATTCCCTTCTTTGCCCCCCGTTAAGCTCGATGTGCCAATTTTGACGACCAGTGTTTGTGCCATGGGGAGTGGGAACGCAGGTTGTCTTGTGGGTATAGGATGAGGAGCAACGTGCTCATTGTATCGCAGTGGGAGACGGCGGATGAACTCAGGGTTTTGGTTCCAGGTGCTGGAAACCTGTCAACAGATTCAACAGGTGGTTGCCCCCCAGTTGCTGGCGTGGTCAGGGCAGTCCCCCAGCGATCGCAAAGCCGATGGCAGCCTTGTTACCCGCGCCGACCTTTGGGCCGATCGGAAAATCACTGAGATACTGCAAGAGCGCTTTCCCCACCACGGCTGTCTGAGTGAAGAGGGCAACCATACCTATGGCGGTGAACAGTGGTGTTGGATCATTGATCCGATTGATGGCACGACCAACTATAGTCATGGTCTGCCCATTTGGTGTATTGCCCTGAGTTTGCTCTACCAAGGCACACCCGTATTTAGCTATGTGCACGTTCCCGGCCTTCGGCAAACATTTCATGGCTTCCATCAAGCCCCGGATCATGCCAATGGTGCCTATTTGAATGAAAAGCCCATTCACGTCAAGGTCAGTGAGCCAAATTCCCAGACGTTTTTTAGTCTCTGTGCCCGCAGTACCGATGTGCTCAAGCGTCCCTTCCCCTGCAAAATTCGCATGCTGGGTTCTGCCAGTTATAATTTGCTGACCGTTGCCGCTGGTTATACCCTCGGTGCTGTAGAGCGCACACCTCGCCTTTGGGATGTCGCCCCCGCTTGGCCGATTGTCCATGCCGCTGGTGCCCACTGGCAATGGTTAGATGCGCCGCAATCTGGGCAAAGACTGTTTCCCCTTCAACCGGGTCATGAAGCCGGGAGTCGCAGTTTCCATACCCTAGTGAGTGCCAGTGCCAGCTTGGGGCAATTTTTTGCCGCGTACATTCTCTAAAATGCAGCTTGAGGAGACCAGCTCATAAAAACTCATGCAAAGCAATCTTTATGAAAGCGATTTTTACGCCTGGACTCTAGAGCAGGTAAAGTTGCTGAAGGCAAGAGACTTTAGCCACCTTGATATTGCCCACCTCGTGGAGGAAATTGAAGCCTTGGGCAGGCAGGAGCGTCGGGAGCTAGAGAATGCCTAGGAGTCTTGATTGGGCATCTCCTGAAGTGGGACTATCAGCCGCAAAAACGGAGTAAAAGCTGGCGAGTCATGATTCAGATTCAGCGACGGGAGATTAAGGATTTATTGGAAGAGAATCCTAGCCTTCAGTCTTATCTCACGCAGGCGATCGCCAAGGCCTATTTGGCAGGACTAGATTTAGTGTGCTTGGAAACACCTCTAGACTATCAGGACTTACCTGAAACCTGTCCCTACAGTCCAGAACAATTGCTGGATTCAGACTTTCCCGGAGACTTGCATTCCACGAAATAGGTCAGCATCAAAGTTGACATCCTCCCCGGCTTGTTAGCTTGCGCCCGCGTAGCAATAGGCCAAAGATTCCTAGGGCGCTCAAGCCGATGATCTTAAGTCGCTAGGGACTCCGTCCCGCTGGCGCGAACGGTGGGTTCTTACACCGAGTGCGGATCCGCTGCTCGTATCTCCCCAGGCGTCATTTCCGGCATGCCCTACCGTAGGTCGGCGTGGTTGCGGCCGACAGCAAGATGATAGAACGGCTCCCCCCTTGACGCTATCCTTCCCTGCCCTGCTAGCTTGCTCCTGCGCAGCGGTACGGCGGGGCTTGCTGCGCACCGGGTCAAGTGTGAGGCTATACTGGCAGTGACGACGTGGAGTCGCAGGATGGATACAGCACAGATTAAAGCCTTGGTGGAAAAAGCCCTAGAAGATAAAATTCTTACCCTTGAGGAGCATGGCCAGATTATTGATGCGGTGCTCTCCGATGGCCAAATTTCCGAAGAAGAGAAAAAAATTTTACAGGAACTCCTCGAACGGGTCGCCTCTGGGGAAATTGATTCCCAGTACTAGGATGTTTGAATCTGCACTCGCCCTTGGCGTAGGACGTGCCATTCCCCCGCTTGCCACTGCACCACGGTTGAGGGTTCTGGAGGCGTAGGGGGTAACTGCCAAGGGTAGAGCGTCAGCACTTGGGGAAACTCGCGAGCGATCGCCCCCAATTCAATAAGTGGGGGTTGACCTGAGCGGTTAACGCTGGTAGTGGCCAAGGGGCCTGTTTGCTCCAAGAGGGCTTGAGCAGGCGGCCAATCGGGAACCCGTAAGCCAATCGTGCCTGTACCTAGGGGGTTCAATCCGCGGGGGAGTTCAGCGGCAGGCAATACCAAGGTTACAGCACCTGGCCAATAACGCGCCGCCATTGCAGACCACTGTTCCCATTCAGCGGCAGTGCCACGTACAAACGGCCAGAGTTGCTCAGGGTTGGCGCCCATGAGGATCAAGGGTTTATCTGGTTGGCGCTCCTTGGCGATATAGATTAATTCCCCGCGATCGCAACGACTGGCCAAAGCGGGCACCGTATCGGTGGGAAAACTAATTAACCAATTGCCTGTGCGCACTGCGGCCACTAAAGCAGCTAGACTTACCTGTGCCATGCCTCCTTCCTACCAACCAACGGCAACCCCTTCTCCCCGCGGATCGGCTGCCCCTTCCAATTGTCCCTGATCTAAAACACGAATTAAGCTGGCATTGCCCCACGGGCGGGTTTGTTCGACCCGATAGCCCCACTGCTGCCATGTTTTGAGCCAAGGACGGGGGATGGTTGGCTCGACAAAGAGGGTATCCGGTGCCCATTGGTGATGAATGCGGGGATGACTGACAGCAGTAGCGGCATCCTGGCCTAAATCAACCACGTTCAGAAACAGTTGCAGCACCGTGGTGATGATTCGACTGCCCCCCGCTGAGCCTAGAACCATATGGAGGCGATTATCCCGTAGCACAATTGTCGGACTCATGCTGGAGAGGGGACGCTTGCCGGGGGCAATACCATTGGCAAGGGAGCTATTGTTCGCTTGAATACCGACAACCCCAAAGAGGTTGGGTTGATTGGGGGCAATGGCAAAATCGTCCATTTCGTTGTTGAGGAGAATGCCTGTTTGGGGCACAACCACACCTGCACCAAAAGGACCATTAATTGTAAACGTCAGGCTAACCGCATTCCCTTGGGCATCCACCACATTCAGGTGACTGGTATTATCCGACTCTGCAAGTTGGATCGGGGTTGCGGGAGCAACGGCTTCTTGAGCACGGGCACGCCGAGGGAGAATTTCTGTCACCCGCTGTTGGGCATAGCGACGACTGGTGAGGGTCGTTACGGGAACAGGCACAAAGTCACTATCCCCAAGATAACGGGCGCGATCAGCATAGGCAATTTGCATCACAGCGGCAAGGTAGTGACCGCGATCGTAGGGGGTGGAAGTAGGGGGAAGGAGTTGCCAGAGGTTGAGCATTTGCACAAGAGCAACACCCCCAGAAGAGGGGGGTGGCATCGAACAAACTTGAAATACACGGTAGGTGCCACAGATTGGCGATCGCCAAAGGGGAGTATAAGTTCGCAAATCCTCTTGTCTGATTTTGCCCCCTTGCTTTGCCATAAAGTCCGCGATCGCGCCAGCAATCCAACCCTCATAAAAGCTTTTTGGGTCGCGGGCGATCGCCCCCAAAGTTTTTGCCAACTCTGGCTGCCGAATGAGGGTGCCCAAGGGGGGAACTTGACCATACCTGAGGAAAATGCGCGCAGCGGTGGCATCTTGCTGAAGAACAGATTGGCGCATCGTCGCCCACTGCCGATAGCGGGAGGTAACGGCAAATCCCTGTTGGGCGGCCTGAATGGCAGGCGCCACCACCTGAGACCAAGGCAGTTGACCATAGTGTTGGTGCAAAGTGGCTAAGCCGGCAACGGTGCCGGGGGTGCCTGCGGCCAAGACGCCATCTAAACTGGCACGGGGAACTACCTCTCCTTTCTCATTCAGATACATGGTTGGTGTTGCTTGCAGGGGGGCCCGTTCCCGAAAATCAAGGGCATGGATGGTTTGAGAGGGAGCGTGATACACAAGGGCAAAGCCACCCCCGCCAATCCCAGCAGCATAGGGTTCAACCACTGAGATCATAAATGCCGTTGCCACGGCGGCATCCACAGCATTGCCCCCTTTTTTGAGAATCTCTATCCCTACTCTTGCTGCTGCGGGTTGTGCCGCTGTAACCATTCCCCGTTGGCTAATGGTTTGGGCTGGGGTGGGTGGGGCGGGAAAAAAGGTTACCGCTAGGACAATGCCTAGGAGGGGCGATCGCCCCCACTGCCCAAGCTTCCCTAGACTAAACCCTTGTCCCATAATTGATTTGGCTCAAAACTGCTGCGGAACGCCAGCCTGTAAAATACACGAAAAGAGGATTATTGCAAAATCTATCAACCGCCAAGATTCATTTTTGTCATGCCAAATTCACTTTTAGAAACCAGTTGGTGGGTGCCCTGTTATGGTTTGGTGGGTGCAGCCCTAACACTGCCCTGGGCCACCGGTTATGTGCGGCGCACCGGCCCTCGACCTGCTGCCTACTTTAACCTGCTCATGACCTTCGCTGCCTTTGTCCATGGCTTTTTTCTGTTGCAACAAACTCGCAGTGGCGCCACCACAACAATTGTTTGGCATTGGCTGCAAGCGCCCGGTCTAGACCTCTCCTTTTCGATTCTGGTCAATAGTGTCACCACCGCGGCAATGGAACTGGTGACGGGTCTGAGTATCTTGGCACAAATTTTTGCCCTTGGCTACCTGGAAAAGGACTGGGGCATGGCGCGGTTCTTTGCCCTCATGGGCTTTTTTGAAGCAGCCCTCAGTGGCATTGCCATCAGTAACTCCCTTCTACTTAGCTATGGCCTATTGGAGATGCTGACCCTCTCGACGTATTTGCTCGTTGGCTTTTGGTATGCTCAGCCGCTCGTGGTCAAAGCTGCACGGGATGCCTTTCTCACGAAACGGGTAGGGGATATTCTCCTGCTGATGGGGGTCGTTGCTGTGGGGAGCCTTGCGGGCAGCTATGATTTTCCCGATCTCTATGAATGGGCAGAACAGGTTAACTTACCGCAGGGTTGGGGCTTTTTACTGGGCTTGGCTCTCATTGCCGGTCCTACGGGGAAATGCGCCCAAGTGCCTTTACACCTCTGGCTGGATGAAGCAATGGAAGCCCCTAACCCTGCCTCAATCATGCGGAATTCGGTGGTGGTGGCTGCGGGTGCCTATATCCTGATTAAGCTACAGCCGATTCTTGTAGCTTGCCCAGGGGCAAATGCACTGTTGATTCTCATCGGTGCGGTGACGGCCATTAGTGAGTCGCTTGTCTCCATTGCTCAAATTGACATTAAACGCGCACTGTCTCACTCGACAAGTGCGTATCTGGGACTGGTCTTCATCGGTGTCGGCACGAACTGGACAGACTTTGCCCTGTTTGTATTGCTGACCCACGCGATCGCCAAGGCATTGCTCTTTATGAGTATTGGCAGCGTGATTATGACCACTAACTGTCAGGATTTAACGGAATTGGGCGGCCTAGGGGGACGGATGCCGGCCACCAGTTCGGCTTTTGTTGTTGGCGGTTTGTCCCTCATTGGCTGTCTGCCCCTTGGGGGTTTTTGGGCTTTCTATCGGGGTATAGACTACTATTGGCCCGACCTCCCTTGGCTAGTGGGCTTGATTTTGCTGGTGAATCTGTTGACGGCGGTAAACCTCACCCGTGTCTTTCGCTTAGTCTTTTTAGGTCCTACGCAACCCAAAACCCGCCGTGCCCCTGAAGTGCCTTGGCCTTTAGCTGTGCCGATGGTAACGTTGAGTGTTTTGAATTTGCTGGTGCCCTTTATCTTGCAGCGAGTGCAGTTGTTGCCGGAGACAATTGACTGGAGAATTGTGGCTCTCTTGGTGGTGTCCGGCGGAGCGGGGATTCTTTTGGGCGGCTTTGTGACCCTCAAGCGCAGTTGGACGCGCTCCATTAAGGTGCCCTTACGCTTTGTGCAGGATCTGCTGGCCTACGACTTTTACATTGAGGAACTCTACCGTTATACCGTGGTTTGGGCAGTGCGATCCCTCTCGCAGTTGAGCGCCTGGGTGGATCGCCAGATTGTGGATCGAATTGTGAATACCACGGGTGTGGCCTCCCTTGTCGGAGGGGAGTTGCTGAAGTACAGTGCCAGTGGTCAATCCCAAGCCTATTTACTGCTGGTATTTATTGGTGTGGCGATTCTTGGGGGGGCGATCGCATGGCTACTCCTGTAATGCCGCTGTTGAGTCTCCTCCTCTGGGTGCCCTTGCTCGGTGCAGTGGCTCTCACTCTATTACCCTCTGAAACAAGGGGACAAACCTATCGCACTTTGGCAGCCATAGTGATCGCGATCGCCCTTGGGGTGAGTCTCGCGATCGCTCGCCTGTTTGATCCGAGTAATGCGGCGCCGCAATTAATAGAGGTGATTCCCTGGTTAGAGCCACTGGGGTTGAGCTATCGCCTGAGTGTGGATGGTCTGTCGCTGCCGCTATTGGTTTTGAATAACTTCCTAACATTGATTGCCCTGTTGGCCACCTCTGTCCATCTGCCCCGTCCTCGGTTGTATTACCCCCTGGTACTGCTGTTGAATGCTGGCGTCAGTGGTGCCTTTTTGGCCGACAATTTGCTGCTCTTTTTCCTCTTTTATGAATTGGAGTTGATTCCCCTGTATCTTTTGATTGCGATTTGGGGTGGGGCACGGCGTAGTTATGCAGCCACGAAGTTTTTGATTTATACGGCTCTTTCTGGGGTGCTGCTTCTAGCGGGCTTTCTGGGATTGGTGTGGTTAGCCGATGCTCCCTCCTTTGATTTTGATCCCCAGTTGTCAACCCTACTGCCCTTGAGTTCGCAAGTGATCCTACTGGGGCTGATTTTAGTGGGGTTTGGTATTAAGATTCCCCTCGTGCCCTTCCATACTTGGCTACCGGATGCCCACGTTGAAGCCTCCACTCCCATTTCAGTTCTACTCGCAGGGGTACTCCTCAAACTGGGTACCTATGGGTTGGTGCGCTTTGGCGTGCAGTTATTCCCCCAAGCATGGCAGGTGTTAGCGCCCCTATTGGCCACGTGGGCGGTGGTCAGCGTCCTCTACGGTTCCCTGATGGCGATCGCCCAAACGGATATGAAAAAAATGGTGGCCTACAGCTCCATTGGGCATATGGGGTTTGTCCTTTTGGCCACTGCAACGGCCACACCCTTGAGTATTCTGGCAGCCATTGCCCAAATGATGAGCCACGGGCTAATTTCCGCTCTCCTTTTTCTGCTGGTGGGGGTTGTCTATGAAAAAACCGGCAGTCGCAACATTGAGGTGCTACGGGGATTGCTGAACCCAGAGCGGGGTTTACCCCTCATTGGCAGCTTGATGATTGTCGGTGTCATGGCCAGTGGCGGGATCCCCGGTATGGTTGGCTTTGTTGCCGAGTTCTTGATCTTTCGCAGCAGTTTTCTCACCTTTCCGGTGCAGACGCTCCTGTGTATGGTGGGAACAGGCTTGACGGCCGTGTATTTTCTGTTGCTGGTGAACCGCGTCTTTTTTGGTCGGCTACCCAATGAGCTAACGGATTTACCCCCAGTTGCTTGGGGCGATCGCCTACCCAGCCTAATCTTGGCCACGCTAATCTTAATGTTAGGAATTGCTCCCAACTGGTTGATTCACTGGAGCAAAACCACCGTTGATTTGCTAACCCCCACTGTTGTGACACTGCCCACCCTATGACATTACTTCGTCCGACGCTTACCTCCCACTCTCCTGAGTTGCGGACTGTGATTTTAGAGCGACTGCTGCGGGGTCAAGCCCTGTTGCCGGATACACCAACCCATGTCATGGAAGTGGTGGGCATTCTCAAAAGCTATGGGGTAGTGCTCAAAGCCTACGCCGAAAACCTCTGTGACATTAGTGAGCGGCAGTTCCTGGTGCTCTTTCCCTTTTTTAAGTACTTTAATGGCGAAATTACCATTCCCAAGCTACTGCGCCACTGGTGGCACGACCGCATTAACTATGAGTATGCCGAATACTGCATGCGCGCCATGATGTGGCATGGGGGTGGGGGTCTTGATGCCTTCTTGGATTCGGCAGAATTTCGCCAATTAGCCGGCAAGGCAATTGCGGCTAAGCTGCGGGGCAATCCCCTCATGCAACTGCTAAATCAGCTCTTTCCAGAATTTTTGCTGGAAACGGTGCGGATGCTTTGCTACTACAGTGGCTTGGGGCAGTTTTGGACGGTGATGTATCCCATTTTCTTGACCTTGAGCGATCGCTACGATGCGGGTGAGATTCGCAGTATTCCCGATGTGGTGGATCACATTCGCGCCGGTCTAATTGCGGAGGCGCATCGCCCCATTACCTACAGCGTCAAAATCCACGGTCAAACCTACGACATCCTCCCCCCCAGTGCCAACCTTACCTTTCTAGCCGACACGGCCATTCCCTACATCGAAGCGGTCTTCCTGCGGGGCACCCCCTTCTTTGGCTTGGTTTCCTTCAACGCCCAAGCCCAGCAAATTTCCCGCGAGCAAGCGGAGTTTAGCTATGGTGCTCTCTTTGCCGATCCCATTCCCACGGGTGCTGCCGGCATTCCCCCCACCCTGCTAATGCAGGATATGCGGCACTATCTCCCCCCCTATCTACTGGAGTTCTATCGCCGCCACGGTCGGGGAGAAGGCGATTTGCGGGTGAAAATCTGCCAGACCTTCCAAAAGTCAATGTTTTGCGTCACCACAGCAGCAATCACTGCCCTTGCCCCCTATCCCTGGACGACCACTGACCCCCAAGAGCAAGCTGCCAATCGTGCCTTCTACGAAACATGGCTGGATCGCCTCGAAACCTCCCGCCTCTGGAGTGTTCAAATGGGCAATTAAGCAAGGCTCAGGCCGCGATAAGATAGTATGGCAGTTCATCTCCCTCCATTGACAATAAAATGACCCACATTGATTGGCTTGCGCAAACGGATCCCTTGGTTGCTGAAATGGTACAGCGGGAACTCCAACGGCAGCGGCAACACCTTGAACTGATTGCCAGCGAGAACTTTACTTCTCCTGCGGTGATGGCCGCTCAAGGCACAGTTCTCACCAACAAATATGCCGAGGGCTTGCCCGGCAAACGCTACTACGGTGGCTGTGAATTTGTGGATGAAGTAGAGCAATTGGCCATTGATCGCGCCAAGGAACTCTTTGGTGCTGCCCACGCCAACGTTCAGCCCCACTCCGGTGCCCAAGCCAATTTTGCCGTCTTTTTGGCACTGCTCAATCCGGGCGATACGATCATGGGCATGGACTTGTCCCACGGCGGCCATCTCACCCACGGTTCGCCCGTCAACGTTTCCGGCAAATGGTTTAACGTGATCCACTACGGTGTCCACCCTGAAACGGAACGCCTCGATATGGATCAGGTGCGGGATTTAGCGCAGCGGCATCGTCCCAAGCTCATTATCTGCGGCTATTCCGCCTATCCTCGGCAGATTCCCTTTGCCGAGTTTCGCCAAATTGCCGATGAGGTGGGGGCTTACTTAATGGCTGATATTGCCCACATTGCCGGTTTGGTTGCCACGGGTCACCATCCTAACCCCGTGCCCATTTGTGATGTAGTCACCACCACCACCCACAAAACTCTGCGCGGCCCTCGCGGCGGCCTCATTCTTACCCGTGATGAAGAGTTGGGCAAAAAACTGGATAAGGCTGTCTTTCCCGGTAGCCAAGGCGGGCCATTGGAACACGTGATTGCTGCTAAAGCTGTGGCCTTTGGTGAAGCCCTCAAGCCAGAATTCAAAGCCTACTCTGGTCAAGTCATCCGCAATGCCCAAGCCCTCGCTGCCGGACTGCAGGCACGCCAACTGCGTCTTGTTTCTGGCGGAACCGATAACCACTTGATGCTCATTGACCTGCGATCGGTGAACCTGACGGGCAAAGAAGCCGATCGCCTGATGGGGGAAATTAATATCACCACTAACAAAAATACAATCCCCTTTGATCCGGCCTCTCCCTTTGTTACCAGTGGTCTGCGGTTAGGAACACCTGCGTTGACAACCCGCGGCTTCACTGAAGCTGAGTTTAGGGAAATCGCCGAAATTATTAGCGATCGCCTACATGCTCCCACCGATGAAGCCGTCAAGCACCGCTGCCGTGAGCGGGTGGCAGCTCTCTGCACCAAATTTCCCCTTTATCCTCACTTGCCATTGCCGCAACCGGTGCTAGCCTGAAGGGGAATCCTGCCCCTTTCTTGAGCAGATGCTGTACCACCTGATTGCCTTTCTTGCTGCCATTGCCGTTGTCCTCTTGGTCACCCCCATTGTCAATGACCTTGGACATAAAGCTGGGTTTGTCGATCAACCCAATGAGCGCAAGATTCACACTCGCCCGATGGTGCGCCTCGGAGGCGTCTCTATCTTTCTCGGTAATCTGGTGGCACTACTCATTGTCTGGAATGCGGGTGGGTTCGGTGTCCTCCCCCAGCCAGCGGAGTATCAAATTTGGGGCGTTACCCTAGGGGGAGTGGCCTTTTTCCTCATTGGCTTAGCGGATGATCTTCTCACTTTACCGGCGCTTCTACGCCTTGTCCTGCAATTTCTGGTGGCGGGGATTGTCTGGGCGGTGGGCGTGAAAATTCGCATTATTACTGTGCCCTTTGTGGGCATGGTTGACCTCGGCTGGCTCAGTTTACCCCTGACCACGGTCTGGCTGGTGGGGATTGCCAATGCCATTAACTTCATTGACGGTGTGGATGGTCTAGCAGCGGGGGTGTCCGGTATTGCCGCGTCTGCAATGTTTTTCGTCTGTATGCTTATGGGCGAGCCAGAGGCAGGACTTTTGGCTGCGGCTCTAGCAGGGGGTGCACTGGGCTTTTTGCGCTATAACTTTAATCCTGCCCAAATTTTCATGGGGGATGGGGGTGCCTACTTCATGGGGTTTACCCTTGCAGGATTGGGGGTCATTGGTCTGGTTAAAGCCTATACAGCGGTGGCTATTCTAGTGCCTCTGTTGATTCTGGCAGTGCCGATTGTGGATACATCAACCGTTGTTTTTAACCGCCTCCTGAAGGGGCAATCTCCCTTTGCTCCTGACAAGAGACACTTACACCATCGCCTTCTTAAGGCCGGTCTTTCGCAGCGGGTAACGGTACTGTTTATCTACTGCTTGACGCTGTGGGTGGGTAGTCTTGCTTTGGCTTTGGCGGGTTTACCGGGGGGATGGGGCTATGCGGTGGCGGCGTCCCTTTTAATGGGCTTTGCTTCATGGTATGTCTGGCAGCGAGTGCGCAGCAGCGAAAATGACTGAAACAATGAGTGCAGAAATTATTTGCGTGGGCACGGAATTGCTCCTCGGGGAGATTCTCAACAGTAATGCCCAGTTTTTAGCGCAACAACTGGCGAGCTTAGGCATTCCCCACTATTACCAAACTGTGGTTGGCGACAATCCCACGCGGATTAAAAAAGTCGTGGCCATTGCCTGCGATCGCGCCCGTCTGTTGATTTTCACCGGCGGCCTTGGCCCCACTCCCGATGATCTCACCACCGAAACCCTAGCGGATTTTTTTCAAGCCCCCCTGGAAGAGCGCCCGGAAATTATTGCTGACCTAGAACGCAAGTATGCCCATCGCGGCGGCTTCAGCCCCAGTAATCGCAAGCAAGCCCTCTTGCCGGTAGGGGCACAGATTCTCCCCAATCCCCTGGGAACAGCCCCCGGCATGATCTGGCAGCCGCGCACAGGTCTCATCATTCTCACCTTTCCCGGCGTGCCTGCGGAAATGAAACGGATGTGGCAAGAAACGGCAGTGCCTTTTTTACGCTCCCAAGGCTGGGGAAAAGAGGTCATTTACAGCCGTGTGCTGCGGTTTTGGGGTATTCCCGAAGCCCTGCTGGCCGAAAAAGTGGCGGCTCAAATTGCCCGAGAGCACCCCACGGTGGCTCCCTATGCAAGCGACGGTGAAACCCGCCTCCGCATTACCGTACGTGCCAAGGATGAAGCAACGGCTCAACAACTGATTCAGCCGGTCGAAGCAGAAATTCGCCAAATTACCGGCATGGATTGCTACGGCGTTGATGAAGATACGCTCGCATCTGTGGTTGCTCGCCTTCTCCAAGAGCGACACCAAACCGTGGCCGTGGCGGAGTCCTGTACGGGCGGCGGCCTTGGGGAAATGCTGACCCGCCTAGCGGGGAGTTCCCTCTACTTCAAGGGGGGCGTCATCGCCTATGCAAATGAAGTGAAGGTGAATCTACTGGGCGTTGATGCTCAGGTCTTACACCAGCTGGGGGCTGTGAGTGCGGAGGTGGCCGCCCAAATGGCGCTGGGGGTTAAGGCCCGCTTGGCCAGTGATTGGGGCATTAGTATTACGGGGATTGCAGGGCCGGGGGGAGCAACGCCCACTAAACCTGTGGGGCTGGTCTATATTGGCGTGGCATTGCCCAATGGCGAAGTGATTACCCATGAATTTCGCCTCAGTGGTCAACGCGGCCGGGATTGGGTGCGGCAGTTGAGTGTAATGAATGCCTTGGATGTATTGCGGCGGCAACTCTTGATGAACCCATGAGTCACGCTCTGCTTTGGTTACCCCTATTGGCGGTTTTTGTGGTTCTGGTATGGCTGGGCTGGGTCGAGTCCCGCAAGCTAGAACACTATCGCCACTGGGCGCAACAGTTTGAGGCAAGCAAGTACGATATTGCCGCTGTCCTTGGTCAGCAGGGCGATCGCCTGATCTGGGGACAACCGACGCGACAGGGTATTGTCAATTTGCAAACCTGTGAATTCTCGGCCATCCAGAGCGTCTGGGTCGAGGGTGGGGGCCGGCGGCTTGAGACAGAGAGTGATCGTTTTAGGGGAACCATTTATCTGGTGTTGCAAACCCCCACAGGAGAGTGCCATCGCATTCCCTTTACAGAACTCTCCCTTGCCTTGGCGTGGCGCGATCGCCTGCAATCAAAACTTGCGGGTAAAATTGAGAGCGAGTTTGCATAGGTTCTCAACCTGTATGAAACATATCGTGGCGCTGGTGCCCGGTGGTATCGGTGATCAAATTCTTTTTTTTCCCACCCTTGACGATCTCAAAGCCCATTTTCCCCAAGCGCGGTTAGATGTAGTCGCTGAACCCCGTGCCGTTGCGGCCTACCAACTCAGCAGCAGTGTCCACCAGGTCATTCCCTTTGACTTCAAAAACCGCAATGCCCTTGCCGACTGGGCAAACTTCATTGGTACACTCCGCGAGGGCGAGTACGACGCCATTCTTTCCTTGGGGCGGAGTAAAGCCGTGCGCTTCTTGCTCTGGCTGACGGGGATTCCCAAGCGGGTTGGCTTTGCTCAATTCAATCCTTTGGGGTTTCTTACCGATGCTGTGCCGCTCAACCTCAATCAGTACGCCGCTGCCACCTACCACGACTTACTCAAAGCCTTTGGCATCACCGCCCCCTGTCCTCTGCCCAAGGTCGTTATTACTGAGGCGGATCAAGAGTGGGCAACGGCAGAGCGGCACCGCTTGGGGATGACTGAGAGGTATCGCCTCTTGCACGGTGGCTCAAGTCAGATGGCACTCACCAAAGGGATTCAGAAAATTTACCCCCCTGCTGCATGGGCTGAGGTCATCCAGACCCTACAACAGCAGGAGCCGCATCTGCCCTGTATCGTGGTCTGTGGGCCTGAGGATCAAGCATGGGTGGAAGCACTATCCCAAGCCCTGCCCAACATTCAGATTAGCCGCCCACCCGATCTGCGCAAGCTAGCTGCCCTCATGCAACAGGCACAACAAATCCTCTGTACCGATAGTGGTCCAATGCACATTGGCGTGGCAGTGGGGACTCCCCTAGTGGCGCTCTTTGGCCCTACAGATCCCGCGAAACTCTTGCCTGCGGATCCGCGTTTTCGTGCCGTCAAGTCCCCCACAGGCAACATGGCCGACATTCCAGTTGCAGCCGTGATTGAGGCGGCGCGCCATGGCTAGACCGGCTGTTTTCCTGGATCGCGACGGCGTGCTAAACCAAGAGGTGGGCTATATTCACCGCCTTGAGGACTTGCAGCTCATCCCCGGTGTGGCTCAAGCAGTACGACGACTCAATGAGGCCGGCTGGTTTTGCTGCTTAGCCTCCAATCAATCGGGTCCGGCGCGGGATTATTACAGCATTGATCATGTCCATGCCCTCCACCAAAGACTCCAGGAATTACTGGCTGCAAGTGCCAGTGCCGTGTTGGATGCGGTTTACTTCTGTCCCGATCTCAGCCGCCCGGAAGGGGGAGTTGTAGCCGACTACGCAGGCTGGACGACATGGCGCAAACCCAATACCGGTATGCTGGTAGCAGCGGCTTGGGATCACGACTTGGATTTAAGACGCAGTGTCATGGTGGGAGATAAGGCCACCGATATTGATCTGGCGCGAAATGCCGGCTGCTATGGCATTTTGGTACAGACGGGCTTCGGCGATCGCGTGCTTGAGGGGAGCTACCAACACACCAGTCAACCCGATTACATTGCAGAGGATTTAGCCGCTGCCGTAGAGTGGATTTGTACTCACCTTGCGCCCCGTTAGGGATGACTTCATCGCCAGACTATACCAAGCCTCCCCTCGCCTTGCTCTTACTTGTGGTGTTGGGCTACGTACTCGTAGGGTGGTATCTGTCTGCCTATCCTTGGATGTGGTCAGCCTATGCCTGTTTTTTTGCAGCTATTCTGACAGTATTTATCGTAGGTGGTACCTCTAGTCTGTTGCGCTCCAAACAGAACAATCCCAAGGGTATTTTCACCACCTTAATCCTGCGGATGGGTACCCCCAGTCTTTTTACCGTCTTGGTGCTGAGTACTGCCGTTACCCTTGCAATTATTGCCTTCCGGATCTTTAGTGTGATTGCCATTCTCATTGGCACCGAGATACTCGTGCGCATTGAAATGAAAGCCGCCGGCTACCAGAATTGGCAAATTGTGCTAGTACTGATTCCAACGGCGACTTTAGGGGTGTTTATTGGCTGGAGTATTGGGCACTACTTACCTTCTTCCCTAGAGGGGGCATCATTGCTCTTGGGGCTAAAGCAATAAACTTTCCAAGGCGCGTAGATTCGTAATGCACAGGCTCTCTTGATTGCGGCGAATAATGCCCTTCCGCTCCAGTTTCCCTAGCACCCGTGTCACCGTTTCCCGCGCCATGCCACTGAGACTGCTTAACTCACGGTGAGGTAAATTGGGAATTTCCAGGCCATCGGCTCCCTGTCGCCCCTGACCATCCGCTAAAAACAGCAGAATATCCGCCACCCGTGACGTACTGTCGGATTCCCGTAACCGTAGCCGCCGATTCAGTTGTCGTAGCCGCCGAGCCATCAACTTAGCAAGGCGGATGCCGGCTTGGGGTTCGGTATTGACCAGATTGACAAAATCCGTGGCGGGCATATTGGCCACCACCGTTGGCGTTAGAGTAATTACATCCGTTGAACGGGGCACTTCCTCCAAGGGTGCCATTTCCCCAAACAGTTCCCCTGGGCCAAGAATATTCAAGGTAACTTCTTTGCCATCAATGTTGTAGGTGCGAATTTTCACCCAGCCGCTGAGGATGAAGTAAACCGATGTTCCCCAGTCGTTTTCCAGCAAGATCACTCGGTTGGCAGGATGTTGCCGCGTCACCACATGGGCGAGTGCCTTTTCCACCACTGCCTGCGGTAAATCGCGAAAAAAGGGCGTATTTTGTAAAGATAGTTCGGGTGCAGGAGAACTACGCCGTTCTTGCATAGAGGTCAAGACCGAGAGCGCGAGAGCAGAGGCTAAGCGAATAGGTGGTCAGGCGTTGCAGGAAAATCAATACCTGTGATCTTACCATTGCTATCCATAATCACAATCAATGTATCGGTAACCTTACACTTAGCAAGCGCTACCTTGACATTTCTCTTATCAATTCTTGACGCAGACTTGACTCTATTGATGACTGTTCCTTCAGTTCCCCAAGCTTTCGGGGAAAACGGCTGCGGAGTGTAAAGTTTATTAAAGACCTTGACTCCTTTGGTTAGCCTTCGTCACAATGAGTTCCATAGGTTAAGACTTAAATTTTATCCTCAGGGCTGATTTGTAATAACTGCGGGTGAGTAGGTTGTGCCAATGCTAGAAACCCTTGAATTTGTGATTTATCCCGATGGCCGCGTCGTTGAAACGGTGACAGGCATTTCTGGGATGTCTTGTGCTGAGGTGACTGCTGCCATTGAAACGCAACTTGGGTGTGTCATTAGCCAACAGCCCACTGCAGAATACTACGCTTCCCAAGAGGAAGAAAACCAATTGGTTGTTCAATCTGTCCCCTCCCAGTGGTAATCGTTGAGGATTGTTGCTCCATGTCGCACTTCAGCCAAATCAAAACCCAAATTCGGAGTTTACCCGCCCTCCAAGCTGCCCTAACGGACTTGGGCTTACCCTGGCGCTCTGGCCGTCAAGAAGTGCGGGGGTTTCGCGGTCAAACCCAAACGGCTCAAGTCGTGATTCCTCAACAAAATGGCTACGACATTGGCTTTCGCTGGAATGGCACGGAGTATGAACTAGTGGCCGATCTTGAGTTTTGGCAACAGGCGTGGTCAGTGGATCGCTTTTTGAATAAAGTCACTCAGCGCTATGCCTACCATGCAGTGCTGCAATCTGCCACGGAACAGGGCTTTCAAGTCCAGACCACAGAGCAGCAGGCGGATGGTAGTGTCAAGGTGGTGCTGCAACGCTGGCGTTCCTAGCCGCTTGAGAGAATGGATAGACCCATGGGTCAGCCCCTTGGTTTAGAGCCAGAGCTTGGCGGTCAACTACGCCAAAGTGCACCTCGCAGTGGCTATGAACCGGAACTGGGGGGAACCCATCGCCAACAGGGTGTCTATGTAGATGAGATTACCTGTATTGGCTGCAAACACTGTGCCCATGTGGCGCGAAATACATTTTACATCGAGCCGAGTTACGGGCGATCGCGGGTAGTGCGCCAAGATGGCGATCCGATTGAACTCATTCAAGAAGCCATTGATACCTGTCCCGTTGATTGCATCCACTGGGTGGATTACACGGAACTAAAACGGCTTGAAAAAGAACGTCTCGAGCAAGTCGTTCCTCCTGCCGGTTTTCCCATTGATCTGGCGACCACTCGCCGCAAAAAACGAGGGTCACTCCCTAGGACTGAATAGCATCCTCCGGCATGACAATCAGCGTTGTTCCCTGACGACCGATGATAATTACGTGCTGATGCTCTGGAATAGCCAAACGGGGGTCACCACAGCGCGCTTGCCAGGAAATCCCCTCGTAGAGCACTCGTCCAGTTCCGCCGGCGGGAATTTTCGTGAGTGTTTCTGCCTCGGCGGTTTCCTTAAGAACTGGCGGGACTCGTTTTGGTTGGTACCGCCGCAAGAGGAAGACCACGGCTACCGATAACACTATCCAAAGGACAATTTGCACTGAAAAGCTGGGAATCAGAGGGGAGAGAAAAGCCACGATCAGGGCACTGAGTCCAACCGTAGCTTCCATAAAAGCTGTGGGCAGGACAAGCTCCATTACAAAAAGAATGGCAGCAACAATTAACCAAATCCAAAAGGGAGACAGTGGCATTGCTCTGATCACTGAAGACGGCTACTTCAACGATAGCTTAAACTCCCTTTCTACGGTGAGTGGATTTAACTGTTTTGAATGTGTTTAATGCCTGTGAAAAAAGTGGGACTGGAACTTATAAAGCTACCCTGCGTCAGGGGAGCTAGACTCCTCTAGTTCTGTATGATGATGAATTCAATGAGGCAAACAACAATGACGGATCTATTCATCTCCCTGCTGGTGGGACTCCTCACCCTTGGCCTGTTGACTAGTTGGCTATGGCGACCAACAACAACCCCTGTTTCTCGTGCCGAACAGGCCAATACACCCGATTTTGTTGCCGATGCACCTCCCCCGGATGATGAGGGTACGCCACCCCGTCGGGGATAGGCTAGGATTTTCCTAGGGACTTCTAGAAACAATGCTTTAGTGATTGAGCAGCTTTGGTTAGCAGGGCAACTATTTCAAGCGGGTTTCTTTGCCTTTGGTCGTGGCCTTTTCTTTATTGCCCGCTATCACCTTTGGGGTTACCTGCTGCTACCGGCCTTTTTGAGTCTGGTGCTGGGGATTGCACTCATCATTGCTGCTTTCTGGGCTGTTCAAGTCGTCGGTAGTGATTGGTCTGTCGGTGGGGAATGGCAGTGGCTCTACCAAGGGTTCATTGATGTGTTGGCAACCCTGATGGCCATCTTTTTGGCCTTGATTAGCTACCAAACGCTGATTCCCCTTGTGGTGATTCCTTTTCTGGGGGCGTTGCTCAATCGGGTTGAAAAAATTACGATGGGACAAACCATTGAAGTGGGGTGGCGGCGAGATCTCTTGAACGCTATGATGGGCGGATGGCTTGCACTGCGGGATGCCATTTTGCAAGTGATCTTCCTACTGCTCTCGTTTCTTGCAGGTCCCTTGCAACCTGTTGTTATGGCGATCGCCAGTAGCTATTTCTTGGGGCGAGGAAGTTTTGATTACCTCCTTGAAAAACACAGCACCTCTTTGCGGGAGCGCAAACTCTTAACCCGTGCCTATAGACCCCAAATCTATGGCCTTGGTTTGGCGCAGTTTTTGGGGCTGTTGATCCCCTTGGTGGGGTTAGTGTTGGTACCGCCGGTGGGGGTGGTGGCCGCGGCTTTGCTGATTCAAGATTATCCACCGCAAGACCAGTTGATGGCAGTCAATGCGGTTTCTCGGCGTTGATTTGGCGTGGAAGGGAGGAGCGTCAGGGTACTGCTGTTTGCAGTGGCAGGGGCAAAATTTAGGGGTGGTCGCCCTTGATCGCTCCCGTGATACGGATGAACTCCTAGCGTGGATTGATCGCGATGCACCCTCTGCGCAAGGGGCAATGGTGGCGGTGGATGCACCCCTGATCATTCCCAATCCAAAGGGAATGCGTACCTGCGATCGCCAGTCCCATCAAGTCCTTGGCCGTTATCACGCCGGCTGTTATCCGGCAAATCAGCAATCCCCCTTTGCAGGCCACACCACGGGTTTTAGTGAAGCCCTAAGTCAACGGGGGTTTCGCCATGCCCCTACCCTCACGCCCCAAGAACTAGGGCGCTTTCAAATTGAAGTCTTTCCCCATGGGACGGCGATCGCCCTCTTCCGGTTGGATCAAATCATTAAATACAAAAAAGGCCGCCTTGCAGAGCGAGCCAAAGGGTTAGCGCGGCTGAGGGAGTTGATGGCTACCCGTCTTCCCCACTGTGAGCCACCTTTAGCACTGCAACTCCCCACCGAACTCCCCGCCACCGGGCGAGATCTCAAAGCCCTAGAGGATCAACTGGATGCTGTGCTCTGTGCCTATACGGCAGCCTATTGGTGGTACTGGGGGCGCGATCGCCACTGGGTGTTGGGGAGTGAGTCTTTTTCCTTAGAGCCAGCCCCCACCGCTGCCTACTTGAAAACTGGCTATATTGTTGTTCCGCGTGCCTAGCTTTCGCGATTGCGGTAGCGTTGCAGCTCCGTGCGCAGGGCCGCAATTTCGGCACGCAAATCATCAATCAGGGCTTGCCAATCCACCCGCTGCTCGCCGCGAGGAACCACCATTTCTGACTCTTGACGAGCGCGTGCTTGCACCTCTTCCATGAATTGACGAAGCCGTTGCTGCTGTTCGGCATCAAATCGCCCCAGCTGACTTAGGAATTCCACAAAGAGATGTTGCGCCTGATCACGCAGGAGCGTTGCTGTCGCTCGACCAAGGAAAAAGGCATCCAGCGGCGATTGACTCATAGGAGTGTTATTCCTCATAAGTAGTGTTTTTCAATCCTTGAGTGTAACAAAGTTTTACAGGGAACAGACCTTGCTCTCTTCCTATTCTCCACTTCTCCACCTTGGTTTCCTATAGAGGAGATAAGAAATTCTTTCATCTTTTCCCTAGACAGGTGATCCATTGCAAAGTATAGAATTATCCCAATCCAAAAATTTTCTGTCATAGCTATAAGCTATGGAGATGAACTACTGGAGCCATTTCCTAAGCCAAAAGTGCTAGGCTGCCTTGCCTGTCATCCAGAGGCTAAAACTGGCACATTTGCTAGGACTTGAGATGCCATTCAGGAGGACTAATGACGACGACTACCCCCAAACTAAATCACCCCCCTCATCCCCTGCGATTTACAGTGCAAGACTATCATCGCTTAAGAGAATTAGGGTTTCTGGGCGAAGATGACCATATTGAGCTAATTCGAGGGGAGCTTATTCAAATGGCAGCCAAGGGAACCGCCCATGAAGCCTGTGTCAGACGATTACTTCGTCAACTTCCCCTGCTCCTCCAGAATCGGGCAACTCTACAGTGTCAAGCCCCGCTTTCTCTAGCTTTTGATGGTGAGCCAGAACCAGATTTTGCCATTGTGCAGAATCGTCCGGATGACTATGCGACTCAACATCCGACACCTGCGGACGTATTACTGATTATTGAAGTAGCCGACTGGTCTCTTGACTACGATCGCGAAGTGAAACTGCCGCTTTATGCCGAGGCAAAAATTAGTCACTACTGGCTGTTTAACCTCCGTGATTCTTATTTAGAATCCTATAGTGAGCCTGATCAAATCACGCTAGGTAAATTTGGTTATTTGAACAGAAAAATCATTCCCAAAACTGGCACCGTTGCCCTGCCACCGTTTCCGGAACAGACACTTGAGCTTTCCTCAATTTTTCCAGATGTTTAACACGCCTAAAGGAGTTGGTATTATTTAGCAAAATTAAGGAACTAACTGAAATCTGCATTGAGAAGATCAAGCACAATAGGCGGTGCTATCCCCTCTAATCCCCAAGAAATCGGATCGGCAAGGTTTTGTCGGATTAAACAGCATTCTGTAGGTGCTGAGAAGACTTGCTCCGCTCTGAGTCAATGGTTGCTCAATAGGATGTGGGAGCATGTGCCCTCTGTCTTGTCCCTCTCTTGTCTTGAATATTGACCAGATTTTGAAATAACTTCTAGAGTGCTTAAAAGAGGCAGAAATGCAAACAAACTTGATCAACCGAGTGCACTTTAAGTACTGGCGCGGCGACCTTTTTGGTGGGCTAACTGCCGCCATTGTTGCCTTGCCAATGGCTTTGGCCTTTGGGGTCACTTCTGGTGCGGGTGCAACGGCGGGACTGTACTGCGTGGTCTTTCTGGGCTTTTTTGCCGCCCTTTTTGGGGGCACACCAACGCTCATTTCCAATCCCACAGGGCCAATGACGGTCGTGATGACGGCAGTGATCACCCGCCTCACCGGTGAATATCCCGAGCAGGGGCTATACATGGCCTTTACAGTGGTGATGCTGGCGGGCTGTTTTCAGATCCTGTTTGGCCTGTGGCGGTTGGGCAAGTACATCACCCTCATGCCCTACACCGTAATTTCCGGCTTCATGTCGGGAATTGGCCTGATCATGATCTTGTTGCAAATTGGCCCGCTGTTGGGTCACAGCAGTAAGGGGGGTGTGCTGGGGGCAGTGCAAAACTTGCCGGAGTGGATTCAAACAGTGAACTTTGCTGCCCTTGCCTTGGGGCTATTCACGCTCGGTCTAATCTACTTCACTCCCCAGAAAATTCGGCGGATTGTACCGCCACAACTCCTAGCCTTGGTTTTGGGCACGATTCTATCAATGGTGTTTTTTGCGGATGCCGGTTTGACCCGCATTGGCACGATTCCCACGGGACTGCCAGAGTTTGTGCCCCCCACCTTTACGCTGCCTGCTCTAAAAACAATGATTGTGGATGGGGCAATGTTGGGAATGCTCGGCTGTATTGATTCCCTCTTGACTTCGGTCATTGCCGATAGTATTACCCGCACTCAACACGATTCGGATAAGGAACTAATTGGTCAAGGGATTGGGAACTTACTATCGGGTCTCTTTGGCGGGTTACCCGGTGCGGGGGCAACGATGGGGACGGTGGTGAATATCCAAGCGGGGGGGCGTACCTGCTTATCCGGCATGATCCATGCGGTTATTCTCCTGATGGTGGTGCTGTGGGCTGCCCCTTTGACGGAACCAATTCCCACGGCAGTGCTGGCGGGGATTCTCATCAAGGTGGGGATAGACATCATTGACTGGAATTTTCTCAAACGTGCCCATGTGCTCTCTTTGCGAGCTGCCTTCATCATGTATGGGGTAATGCTGCTCACCGTGTTTGTAGATCTCATTGTGGCGGTGGGGGTCGGCGTCTTTATTGCCAATATGCTGACCATCAAACGCTTGGCAGATCTGCAATCGGAGGATGTCAAGGCCATTACGCACGCTGACGATCAAACGCCGCTCACTCCAGAGGAAAAAGACCTCTTTCGGCAGGCCAAGGGGCAACTCTTGCTGCTGCACCTCGGTGGTCCTATGAGCTTTGGCGCCGCTTGGGCAATTTCTCAACGGCAGGCCATCATGTCAGACTACAAGGTGCTGATCCTCGATGTGAGCAGTGTGCCCCTGCTGGGAGTAACAGCGACGTTGGCTATTGAGTCCTTGATCCAAGAAGCCCAAAAGCACCATTTAGCCGTTTTTCTTGTGAATGGCTCAGCAAATAGGGTGCAACAGCGACTCCAACGCTTCCGTATTTTGGATCGGTTGCCCGCCGATCACGTGGTGAGCGATCGCCGGCAAGCCCTTGAAAAAGCCATCCAGTTTCTCCACCAAGGGGCGGAGTTACAAGAAGCAACAACGGGCAGCTACGAATAACGGGAGACGGCAGGGTTGCCCTGCACATACCACCGCCAAGGGATTTCTTGCCCTTGGGAAATACCAATGCGCGTGGTTTGTACCACCGGCTCTGTCAGGGGGTGGGGCGGCTTTTCCAGCCAGAGACCGCTTTCTTCCCCTAACATTAAGCCGGAAAGCTGGCGATCAATCCCCAGGACTTGGCAGAGTTTCCCTGGGCCAGCGGCACTGCGGGGCGGCAAGGGCGGGCTGAGCATCTCTAGGGCACGAATGAGAACGGCACTGGCAAAATTGGGGCGATCGCTGGCGATATTCAAGCAGTGGTAAATGCCATAGATTTGATAGACATAAATCGTGCCCGGTGCTGCAAACATGGGGGCATTGCGAGGCGTTTGGCGACGGTAGCCATGGCAGGCGGGGTCACCGGCCATGTAGGCTTCAGTTTCCACAATGCGGCCTCGGTAGAGTTGACCATTGGGCTGTTGCCGTACAAGAAGACACCCCAATAATTCTTGAGCCACCACCGGGGCAGGGCGCGCTAGCCATTCAAGGGGCAGACAGTTCTCTTGCTCAATGCCAATGTCCTTCAAGCAGCAATCCCTCCATCAAAGCATGACGCAGGGGGGCATTCAGGCCAGAGACGGCGTAGAGCATGGCTTCCCGATAAAGACGCTGAACGGTGTGACTGAGCACTAGGGCACTGCCGCCAGTGGCAATTAGGGCAGCTTGAGACGTTTGAATAGCCAGGCGAATGGCTGCGGCGCGCAGTTGTGCATGGTAGGGGGGATTGAGGTTCTCTAGTTCCCCTTGAATCTGGTCGTAGAGACGGTGCCAGCGATCGCGAAAGTGGTGATAGAGGTTTTTGGCGTCGGCACGCTCGGCTAGGAGTTGTAAACTAGCCTGGGCACAACCCATGGGGGCGGCACTGCTCCGCAACAATTGCTGGCGATCGCGAAGGGCTATCCAATCTGCCTCACTGATGCCCACCACCTCTTCCAGAGGGACTAACCAGTTGACCACTTCTGCTTGCACCGTTTGGGTGGAGGGTACGGCTGCCAAGGGCAAGGGTAAAGAGAGGTGTAAAATTCCCCCACCGGCCTGCTGAGCATTGAGGAAGGGCATGAGGGCAAAGAGAATGCGCTGATCCGGTAGGGGAGCGACGGCGACAAACATTGCCATGTGCTGAAAGCCACTGAGCCAAGGTAACCTCCCCTGCAGGCGATAGCCCTTACCGGTGGGTTGAGCTTGCAAATCCACTGGGTTATGGCGTAAGTGGGAAAAGCTAACCCCAATCAACACCTGCCCCTTCACCAAGTCCGCCAAGTAGGTTTGAGCAACGTTCCCTTCGGGATGCTCAAGAATGATTCCTAGGGCGGACTGATGTTGTGCTACTAAAAAGGCAAGGGCTCCAGAGGTTTGCGCCAGTTGCATATTCAAATGCCACAGGGTACGGCGATCGCACCCCAATCCCCCCTGTGCCTTGGGGACACCTAGGCGAAAAATGCCCAAGTTGCCTAAAGTTTGCAGACTCTCGGCTAAAAGGGTCTTTTGCCGATCAATGCGGTTGGCAACGGGGCTAACACAGTTGTTGAGGTAAGTCTGAATCTCTGTCAGAATGGACTGCGCTGCTGAATCCGCAAAGGCCAAGGCATTCATAATCTACGGTCAGGAATAGGCCAAATGGGCACGGGGATTGTAGGATTCAATGGCTTGAAGCTGCCGATACAGCTCCCGCTCTGCCTCGCTCAGTTGGGGGGGCAGCGTAATCACAATCTCCACCAGTTGATCTCCGCGATCGCCATCGGGACGAGGATAGCCTTTGCCCGCCAGTCTCAAGCGTTGACCTGTGCGTACCCCTGGGGGCACCGTCATTTTTACCCAGCCATCGAGGGTAGGGGCTTCAATTTGCCCGCCGAGGGCCGCCTCACTGGGGGTCACGGGGAGTTCACAGACAATGTCGTAATCCTCGAGGCGAAAGAGGGGATGGGGCGTCACCTGAATTTTGAGGTAGAGATCGCCGCCGCCTGTGCCTTGACCGCGTAGCCGAATGCGCTGACCCGTAACCATTCCCGGCGGTAGGGTGACCTCTAAAGAGCGTCCATCCCCCAGGCGAATTCGCTCCCGTCCCCCTGCGTAGGCCTTTTCGAGGGGGATTTCGAGGGTGGCTTCCGCATCGCGACGACTCACAGCGGTATAGGCGGTTTTGACGGTGCCGGGGCGAAAGTAGTCTGTCTCTATCGTAGGCGGGCGACGGGGGGGATCCGCCGAAACCGTAGAAGTGCGGGAGGATCGCCGACCCAAGAGTTGATCCAAAAACTCTTGAAAGTTATCCTCGCTGAGATCGGGTTCATCCCGAAGACTGGTGCCATTGCGGCGAGCCACGGTGGTACGCTGCGAAGAGCGACTGCGAAAACCGGGTTGTGACCAATATTCACCGTAGCGATCGTACTGCTCACGGCGAGCGGGATCACTCAGCACTTGGTAGGCTTCACTAATATCTTTGAACTTCTCTTCGGCAGCGCGATCGCCCGGATTCATATCGGGATGATACCGCCGCGCCAGCCGCCGATAGGCGCGTTTAATCTCCTCCGTGCTGGCACTGCGATCCACGCCCAAAAGCTGGTAGTAATCTCGAAAATTACGCATTGACAGTCCTATCTACACTCCCATTTGCGGCAAACAATGCAAAGAAGCTCTACCAGTCGTCGTCATCCCAATCCTCCCATGCGGCTGAATCACTGCGCTGGGAGTAGCTGCGGGAACGCCGTGTGCGGGGGGGCTGATCCCACTCATCTTCATAATCGTCGCGCCGCCGCTCTCGACCCCGCACTGTATTCAGACCTTTATTTACCGCTTCTCTGAGGTTGGGGAGCTTAAAGAGATCCTCATTGTCGTCTGCTTCCTCTTCCCTTAGGCGCAGTTGACGGACAAAGTCGTAGAGCCGCTCTTCAAGGGCAGCGTAGGTGAGGTCAATCTGGCGATCGTCCTCATTGCGAATGGCCTCCTGCAATTGCCGCACCAAGGCCTCAATGCCACGACGTTGATCGGCGGCAAATTGATAGCCAAATTCCTGGGCTGCCTCCCGCAGTTGGCGTTCGGCGCGGTTAATTAAATCCTGCGCTCGGTTGCGCTTTTCAATGCGTGCCCGCCGCTGGCGATCGCCCGCGGCATTGGATTCGGCATCCAAAAGCATCTGCTGAATTTCCTCTTCGCTCAGGGTTGATGCCCCCTGAATCACCACACTTTGCTCCCGACCACTAAAGCGATCCAAAGCCACCACTTGGAGCAGACCGTTGGCATCCAAATCAAAGGACACTTGAATTTGCGGTACCCCGCGCGGCGCCGGGGGAATTCCCGTGAGCTTAAAGCGTCCCAAGGACTTGTTGTGCTCTGCCAGTTCCCGCTCCCCTTGAACCACGTGGATTTCCACTTGGCTTTGGTTGTTTTCTGAGGTTGAGAAAATATCGGAGCGACGCACGGGAATGGTGGTATTGCGAGGAATCAACACCTTGGTGACACCGCCAACGGTTTCCACCCCTAAGGAGAGGGGAGTTACATCCAGCAGCAGAATGTCCTTCATCTCCCCTGCCAGAATACCCGCTTGAATTGCTGCCCCAATTGCCACCACCTCATCGGGGTTGACGTTTTGGTTGGGTTCACGGCCAATCATCTGCCGCACTAGATTCTGCACCATAGGCATCCGCGTCGCTCCCCCCACAAGCACTACGGCATCAATTTGACTAGGGGTTAAATGGGCGTCCATCAGTGCCTGTTCGACCGGGTAGCGCAGCCGTTGCAGCAGGTCTTGGCTGAGGTCTTCAAATTGGCGGCGGCTAAGGGTGGTTTCAATGTGTTTTGGCCCATCCGCTGTGGCGGTAACAAAGGGCAGATCAATGTGGGTTTCCAGTAGGCCAGACAGTTCAATTTTGGCTTTTTCGGCAGCATCGGTGAGCCGTTGCAGCGACTGGCGATCGCGCCGCAGATCAATTCCTTCTTTAGCCAAGAAGTCCTCTGCCAGCCAATCCACAATTAACTTATCGAAGTCATTGCCCCCCAATTGGGTATCGCCACTGGTGGCCTTCACTTCAAATACGCCATCGCCCACCTCAAGAATCGAGACATCAAAGGTGCCACCCCCCAAGTCAAAGACAAGAATTGTCTGCTCCTTCTGGCGATCGAGACCATAGGCCAGAGCCGCCGCCGTCGGTTCGTTAATAATGCGGCGCACATTTAGACCTGCAATCCGCCCAGCATCACGTGTCGCCTGCCGCTGGGAGTCATTAAAGTAGGCGGGTACAGTAATCACCGCATCGGTGATGGGTTCTCCAAGATAGCGGCTGGCATCCTCCACCAGCTTGCGCAAGACCATGGCGGAAATTTCCTCAGGGGCAAATTCCCGTTGTAGCCGTGGACACTTAATGCGCACTTTCCCTGACTCATCGCGGCGGATGGTATAGGGTACTCGCTTGGACTCAGCCGTAAGTTCACTATATTCGCGGCCAATAAAGCGCTTCACCGCATAGAAGGTGTTTTGAGGGTTAAGCACCGCCTGCCGCCGTGCCAACTGACCTACTAAGCGCTCACCATCTTTGCCAAAGGCCACCACAGAGGGGGTGGTGCGGGAGCCTTCTGCATTGGCAATCACAACGGGCTTTCCCCCTTCCAACACAGCAATGACGGAATTGGTTGTCCCCAGATCAATGCCAACAATTTTGCCCATGCCGTTTGAACGACTCCGCACTGGTTAGAATGAATGAATAGCGTTATAGTAACGGATTATTTACCCTTTGTTACGCTTATTCGATTGTACGAGATCTGCCCCAGACTGTCAGAGTCACTCTTTTCTCTGTGCTGCGCGATCGCGACAACGATATGCACAACCTCAGTGCTCACACCTCACAATTCCCGCTGCTCATAGGTGAATTCTAGCGGTAAGATGACAGGCAAGAGGTTGCAGCACAGCTTATAACTGTTGCTACGCCCAATTCCGAGAAGGAGACTGTTCTATGTTACACCGCAAGCTTTATCAACTCTATACCGACGGCCAAGAAGTCTGGATTTACTTGCGGGATCAACAACGCCTGATTGACCGGGCACGCATTGTCGATATCGAAGGAAACGTTGTAACCATCCGCTACGAAACGGAGGAAGACGACGAAGTGTGTGCTTGGGAGGAGATTGTCAACATCGAAAGTATTGGCTCGATTTCGCGGCGGCTGGCGGCAGTTCCCCGCGGCAGTGCAGAACTCCCCATTGCCGATGAGTGCCCAGAGGCAGAGCAATTGCCGAAGCATTCTTCGGAAACCGAACACGAGCGTTAGTAGTTACTCATGCGCTCAGCCCCCATTGTGGAGGAAATAGCTGCGATTGATGCCCACTACATGGGGCGCTGCCTTGAGTTAGCTGCCCGCGCTAAGGGCTGCACAGCTCCCAATCCCCTCGTGGGTTGTGTGATTGTGGCTGAGGGGCGGGTCATTGGGGAGGGTTTTCATCCCAAAGCGGGGGAACCCCATGCAGAAGTCTTTGCTCTGCGCAGTGTTAGCGAGAGCGATCGCCCTCTCCTCAGTCAAGCCACCCTCTACGTCAATCTTGAACCCTGCAACCACTATGGCCGCACGCCCCCCTGTACCGAAGCAATTATTGCGGCGGGCATCCCTAGGGTAGTGGTGGGCATGATTGATCCCAATCCCCAAGTGGCGGGGGCGGGGGTAGAACGCCTGCGCTCAGCGGGCATAGAAGTTACCGTGGGCGTACGGGAAGCGGAATGTCAGCGCCTGAACGAGGCCTTTGTGCATCGGGTGCGCTACCGGCGTCCCTTTGGCATTCTCAAATACGCCATGACCTTGGATGGCAAAATTGCCTCTAGTGCCGGTCACAGTCTCTGGGTGAGCGGCGAAGCAGCACGAGCGATGGTGCATCAACTGCGCGCCGAATGTGATGCCGTCATTGTGGGGGGCAATACTGTGCGTCGGGATAATCCTCTGTTGACCTCGCGCCATGAGCGTAATCCACTGCGGGTGGTGATGAGTCGCACGCTGAATCTGCCGCCGAATGCCTCTTTGTGGCAAACAACGACGGCGCCGACACTGGTGGTCACTTCCGCTTCGCTCCACCATCCTTTAATTCCCCAACTACAGGCACAGGGGGTGGAGGTACTGCAGTTGGAGCCGTTAACACCGACAACGGTGATGACCCAGCTCTATCAATGGGGAATGCTCACTGTGCTCTGGGAGTGTGGCGGTTCCTTGGCAGCAGCAGCGATCGCTGAAGGAATGGTGCAAAAAGTATGGGCGTTTATTGCGCCAAAGATTATTGGTGGTTGCCATGCCCCCACCCCAGTCGCCGATCTAGGCTTAGCGCAAATGAATGAGGCTCTATGCCTAGAGAACGTGAGTTGGCAAACCGTCGGCGAGGATGTTCTCGTGGTGGGCTATCTCCCGTCTAGGCCTCCGGTGCCGTCACTTCAATGATGGTGCAGCCCGTTTCTGGGGGGGGCATATCCGCTTGCTCATAGAGCAAATCAATCCACAGCGACTCCGGATAGGGCTTGCGACTAGAAACATAAAAGAGCCAATGCTGGCTAACATTGAGAGACTCTCGCCGCAGTTTGGCCATTGCGGGGGTGGTAATGAGTCGGAGAGCGGCATCGGCATTGCGCCACTGCTCAATAATTCCAGCCGCAACCCGCAGGGTTTCCCCCTCGCTATTTTCTAATTCCAAAATGCCGTCAATGTGAATACTCTCCCACCAGTGCTGTGGATCACTGAGATCCAATCCTTGGCCATCCATGTAGCTAATGAGGTTGGGGAGATATTCACGGATAAATTTTTGGACAACCTCAAAAGGAGGAAAAGGACGCAAGACTTTGAGGTGGCTTGCTGTTTGTTGAAACCACAGCTTGTGGTAAGTCATGGGGACAAAGCTCCGTCAGAATGGCGATCGCCAAAAATCGTTACAAACTCGTTTATTCTACCAAGCAAGCTTGCGCTGATCGTCTCTGAGAGGGGGGATTGGTGTGTGACACTTTGACGCAATTTGGCACATTTACTGTGGGACAATTTAAGTCCGGTGAGCGCTGGCGGAAGGCATGTAAACTAGCCAACATTATTAAAAAAAACTATAAACACTGATTTGAAAACTTTACTTTACTTATTTATTTATTGGAAACAACGATTTTTCTTCCATTGAGGACAATTAAGCCCAAATTGTGATGAATTCGGGTTTTTTGATTATTAACTAGCGGGTAGAAAATTCAGAGTTTTGTCTTGTAGCAAATAATCTACTCCCCAGAGATAGCGGGGCTGCAAAGGTGAAGTGTCTTGTCATTTGGCTGTGGATTCGGTAAAGTCACCTAGAAGTTTCGTCGTGGTGCCAAAACACCCTTTGCATAAACCACAGATTGGGACAGTTTTAGGCATAAACGCGGCGAGTGGCCTCTAGCTACCTTGGACAATTACCCATGGTGTGTGTTCTCGGTTCACCGCTTTGTCGAATCACTGTCAATTTCGTGTGCGAGGAGGATTACCTTGAGCAACGATAGTCGTATCCCCAACGCCTCTCAAGATGCACCCCTTGCATCTGCTCTCCTGCTTGGTCGTTCGCTGCGCTCCCTTTGTTCCTGTCTGCCTCTCCTGAGCACTTTTGCTCTAATTCAGCCGACACAAGCCCTTGACTTGACCACTCTTGCGAGCGGTCGTGAAGCTGGTTCAAAAAACATTCCCACGAATGCCCTAACACTGCCCTCCCTATTCGGCAGTGAAACCCCAGACCCAGTTGCTGAGCTGGAAAATCTTCTATCCAGTAACAAAACTAACTTACTCTTGGATGTGACCCAAGGGGCATGGCAGCGCACAAGCCGGGCGGAGGTGAGTTTTGCACCATTGACCCTAGACGTCCCGGCACCGACTCTCTCTGCCTTTGCTTCCTTTGAGCGTCTCAGCCAGCCTTCTGAACCCGCCTTCAAAGTGGTGGATCGTCGCGCTCGTACCGATAGCTTGGCAGATCTTGTGACTCGAGCTACTCCCTCTGTCGTTGCCTCCTTAGCCATTCATCCCCCCTTAGCTACGGGCGGGTCTTTGGAGCAAACCACAGGGGTAGTGGGAACCGAGTTAGCTGAAGGTGACACAACTCAACGCTCCCAGCGGGTGGCTTTTGTTAATTCCCAAGTGGTGTCCCCCTCTGGATCAACTGCAACCGTAACGCCGCTTTCTTTTGGTCGTGTCTCTGAGCAGCAGCGTCGCACCACCCCTGCCCCCGTTTCAGCCCAACAAGTTCCTGCCCGCTCTGCGCTGCCTCAGCCAGTGGTGGTCAGTCACCTGCAAACAACAACGGTAACTGCACCAACGCCTCCTGTCGTTCAGCCCATTACTCCGCCTGTACCTGTTCAGGTGGCACGTTCAATTGTGGCTCCACCCTTACCCAGTAATCTCGACCTGCCCCCCCTCCCTAACTCCGATCGCTTCCTCCCTAGCCTGACGACGAACTTTATCTGGCCGGCTCGTGGGGTTTTGACCTCTGGCTTTGGCCCCCGTTGGGGACGGATGCACCGAGGGATTGATATTGCTGCGCCCGTAGGCACTCCCATTTATGCTGCCGCTGCTGGGGTTGTCACCTACTCCCAATGGAACGACGGCGGCTATGGCAATCTTGTGGAAATTCGTCATGCCGATGGGGCGCTCACCCTTTATGCTCACAACCAGCGCAATTTGGTGCGGGTAGGGCAGTACGTTGAGCAGGGTCAGCAGATTGCCGAAATGGGAAGTACTGGCCGCAGCACAGGTCCCCACGTCCACTTTGAAGTGCATCTTCCAGGGCGGGGTGCAGTGAACCCAATGCTCTTCTTGCAACGTGCCCAAGGCTAATCGTTGACAGTCTATTTTGTGGGTGCGGGGCTAGGTTCCACCCGCTATCTTACCCTCGAAGCATGGATATGCCTCCAGCAGGCAGAGGTCGTTCTCTACGACGCTCTGATCTCCCCTAGTCTGCTGGAACTCACACCCTGTGAATGCTTGCGGGTGGCGGTGGGAAAACGTGCACGGGCTGAGGCCTTATCCCAAGCAGAAATTAACCAGCTTTTAGTGAGCTATGGCCGGCAGTATCGGCGGGTGGTGCGCCTCAAAAGTGGCGATCCAGGGCTGTTTGGCCGCTTGCATCAGGAACTGGAGGCTGTGCTGAAAGCAGGCCTTGAGGCGGTGGTGATTCCGGGGGTGTCCTCGGCGCTGGCAGCGCCTTTACTCGCGGGTCTGTGCGTCACGGCAAAGGATGTGAGTCAGTCGGTGGCGATTCTGTCGGGTCATGCGCCAGAAACCCTGCCTTGGTCTGCGATCGCTCAAATGGAGACGCTGATTTTTTTGATGGCCACCCGTTCCCTGCGCTCTATTGTCGAGCAATTGCTAAAGCAGGGGCGATCGCCCACTGAAGGATTGGCGATTCTGCAATGGGCAGGGCAACCGCAGCAACAGTTTTGGTTGGGCACGCTAGAGCGTTATTTAAGTACGCCCCACTTTCCAGACATGGCACCCGCTGTCGTGGTGATTGGTGCGATCGCCCAAAAGCGCTACCCTGTGGCTAGTCTAGATCTGGCCTTCCCTGAATTTTTGAGGACTTTCCCACCATCCATGTCTCGGCTCCACGGCAAAACCATTCTCGTCACCCGCGCGGCTGGTCAAGCCAATGAGTTTACCCAACAACTCACTGCTGCCGGTGCACGGGTTTTAGAGATGCCCACACTGGAAATTGTGCCTCCCAGTTCTTGGCAACCCCTTGATCAGGCCTTGGCGCAACTGGATGCCTTTGACTGGCTAGTGCTCACCTCCCACAATGCTGTCACCTTTTTTATGGAGCGATTGCAACACCACGGCAAGGACAGTCGCGCCCTTGCCGGCCTCAAAATTGCTGTTGTGGGTGCAAAAACCGCCCAAACCCTCAGTCGTTATGGCCTAGTGGCTGACTTTACCCCCAGTGAATTTGTTGCCGATGCCCTGGTGGCGGAATTTCCAGAACCCGTTGCGGGTTTACGTTTTCTTTTCCCCCGTGTGGAGACGGGAGGTCGCCCCCTCCTCGTGGAGAGGTTCACAGCCGCTGGCGCTGCGGTGGTTGAGGTGCCCGCCTACGATTCCCGCTGTCCCCAAGCGGCTGATCCTGAAGTATTAGCAGCGCTGCAAGCCGGCCAAGTGGATATGGTGACGTTTACCAGTTCCAAGACAGTGCAACATTTTTGCCAATTGGTCGGTGCCAAGGCAGCCGAGCTGCTGCGCAACGTTCAGATTGTCAGTATTGGGCCGCAAACATCGCAAACTTGCTGCCAACTCTTGGGACGGGTGGACGTTGAAGCTACAGAATATACGCTTGAGGGACTTGTTCAAGCCTTATTACAGATCACTTAGGGCTTTGGGTACACCAAATCCATTAGTCTGAAAAAAGGACTGTTTTAAGGCAACTGTGGAGTCATGACGCACGCAACCGATGTGGTGACCCTTGGCCGTTGGATGGCGGCGGATTTTAGTAACCAAGCCCAAGCCTTTGAGAATCCCCCCTTTTACGCCCATATTCGAGTGTGTATGCGCCCCCTTCCCACCGGTCTTTTGGAGGGTATTGCCCTGTATGTGGAACAGGCCTATGACTATCTTCTGGGGGTTCCTTACCGCACACGGGTTTTAGAACTGGTGCCCGCCACCGATCACATTGTGATTAAAAATTACGTCGTCAAGGATGAACAACGCTTCTTTGGGGCGGCTCGCGATCGCCGGCGGCTTCAAGCCATGACGGCTGATGATCTTGAACCCCTTTGCGGCTGTAACATGCTCACTTACTGGACGGGTCACAGCTTTCGGGGTGAAGTAGAGCCGGGTAAAGCCTGCAAAGTGGTGCGCAAAGGACGAGAAACCTATCTCGATAGCACCTTTGAAATTGATGGCGATCGCTTCATTAGCCACGATCGCGGGCGGGATCCAGAGACCGATGAACAGGTTTGGGGATCTGTGGCTGGCCCCTTTTACTTTGTCCGCTGGCAGAGCTTTGCCGATGAAATTATTGCCTAAGCCGTTTGCCAATCGGGCAGGGGCTTTCCTTGGTAATAGAGGCGAAAGAGTCCCCAACTGCCGAGGGCGATCGCCACTAAGCTAACCACTTGGGCAACTCGCAGAGATCCTAACATGAGACTATCCATGCGCAGCCCCTCAATCCAAAAGCGACCTACACTGTAGGCGATGGCATAGACCATGAGGAGCGTTCCCGGCTTTTGATAGCGGGGGTGCCGAAAAAGCCACAGCAGGAGAACAAAAACGCCCAGGTTCCAGAGGGACTCATAGAGAAACGTGGGGTGGTAGTAGGCTTCGTTGATCAGGGCTGGGGGACGCTGCGACACGGGAATGTAGAGCTTCCACGGTAGATCGGTGGGGGCGCCAAAGGCTTCAGAGTTAAAGAAATTCCCCCAGCGACCAATGGCCTGTCCCAGAATTAAGGAAGGGGCAACAACATCCGCCACCTGCCAAAAGGAAAGCCGCTGCACATAGGTGAAGATGGCCATGGCAAGCAGACCGCCTAGGATGGCCCCGTGAATAGCAATACCCCCTTTCCAAATTTGAACCACTTGATCTAGGTGTTTTTGGTAAAAGTCCCAGTGAAAGGCAACGTAATAGAGCCGAGCGGCGGGAATTGCCGCCACCACTAACCAAATTGCAAGATCTGCAATCAGATCGGGATCGATCTGCCGCTGGCGTGCCAGGCGTTGACTCAGCCAAATGCCAACAAAGACAGCAAGGGCAATCAGTAGCCCATACCAGCGCAGGGTGATAAACCCCAGCTCAAGGGTGGCTCCAGGGGATTGGAAGGTGGCAATCATGCCTAAAACAGCTTCTAAACGGCACGCGCTGTTTGAACGACCGTGGCAAAGGCGTCAGCATCCAGCACGGCAAGTTGAGCCAGCATTTTGCGATTCAGTTGAATCTCGGCTTTCTTCAGGGCACCCATCAGTTGACTGTAGCTCATGCCGTGTTGACGGGCAGCCGCGTTAATCCGTGCAATCCAGAGCCGCCGAAAGTCCCGTTTGCGCCGCCGCCGATCGCGATAGGCATTGCACAGGGCTTTCATGACTACTTGATTGGCGGTGCGGAAGAGCTTGGAGTGCCCCGCTCGATAGCCTTTGGCCAGCTTGAGAATTTTTTTGCGCCGTTTACGGGCAACGTTACCCCGTTTAACCCTTGCCATCGTTCACCTTCACTTTATGAGCAACTGCAACTCTACCAAATCTACAAAATTAGCACCCTATGCGTAGGGCAGCATAAGGGAGACTCGCTTAAAATCCCGTGGATCGACAAGAGCTTTGTGAGACAAGCGATTCTTGCGATCGCTGGACTTGTGTTCGAGGAGGTGATTTTTGTTGGCCTTACGGCGGACAAACTTACCGCTGCCCGTCGTCCGAAAACGTTTGGCAGCAGCACGACGTGTTTTTAGCTTTGGCATAGCTTTGCCCTGTTTTAGACACAGCTTACTAGTGTACTATTTTGAACAGAGTCTTGACAAGCGGCATGGAACTAGAGTTCATTCCCGTTGAAGAGTTTTATTTTGCCCTAACTTTGGCCATGCGCACCTTGGAAGATTTGGGAGATGCGGCATTGGTAGAGCAGGTGCGATCGCGCTTGGCAGAGCGATTTGGTCAAGCCTCCACCGTTGCTGCCGCCAAGCAAAACACCTTTAATTATGTCTTTCGGGTCAAGGGAGTGGACAATAGCCCCGCACCCCAGCTCATACTTTCAATTGCCGATTGGCAGGGAAAAATCCGTCTTAGCAGTGACTATGGCTGGACATTGGATGCCCAGCGCAAAACAGTCCGCACCGCAAAATTTAGCGATCGCCCCCAATTTTGCCAACAGGTGAGAGCCTACTTAGCCCAGTGGCTGGAACTGCCGGAATTTCTTGAGGCCTAAATGTTCGATCTAGGGACAGCCCTTGATAGAGCCATTAAAACTTGGTCAGTGGTGCATACGCCCTTTTTGTCCCCAGATCGCTTGGTGCAGGCACTAAGCACCCTTGAGCAGCGGGTAGACGTCCATGCTCTAGCCTGGGGGGGCTACCCTCAAGCAGAACGCAGTCGGCTGGCGATCGCTCCCCGTGAACTCAATCTTGAGGAGCAGCGGCCTCCCCTTGCCTTGGTGCGAATCACAGGCAACTTTCTTTTTGATCCCGCCACCTACACCGATTTTGAGCAGGCGATCGCCACCGCTGGCCTCGATGAAGGCGACTATGGGGATGTCATTCTCCTGGGGGAGCGAGGAGCACAGGTAATTCTCATCCCCGAGAAAGTCCCTACTTTACAACAAGGGCTAAAGCAAGTGCGAAGTGTACCCGTCACCGCTGAATCCTGCCCCTGGTCAGAGCTGGCCGTTGCTCCACTTCAAGTAAAATCCCTCAGTACGGTAGAAGCCTCACTGCGCTTGGATGCCGTTGCCTCTGCTGGCTTTGGTGTCTCCCGCAGTAAAATGAGCGAGTGGATTAGCCAGGGACTGGTGCGGGTCAATTGGCAAATTGTGCAGCAACCGCGTCATCTTCTTAAAGTGAATGATCTCATTGCCATTCGTGGCAAGGGGCGATTGCGGATTCAAGACATTCAAATCACAAAAAAAGAACGCTACCGTATCCAGATGGAGCGCATTCGTTAAAGCCATGGATCTGCTGCTGTCGAAACTGCTGCCGCCACTGCTGTATCCATTGTCCCTAGCCTGTTGGGCATTGATTTTTGCCGTTGTGCGCTTCTGGCGTGCCCCCAAACAGGCGGCGATCGCCCTTGCGATTGCCCTGAGTTTACTGCTTCTCAGTGGCAATGACTACGTCACTGTGGCACTTCTGCGCTCTTTGGAAGAGCAATACTTGCCGCCACAGCCCATCCCTCAAGGAGCAGCGATTGTTGTGTTAGGCGGCGTCATTGTACCGCAACAGGAACCCCGTCCTTGGGTAGAGATCAAAGAAGGGGGCGATCGCCTTCTCTACGGCATCCACCTCTTTCGGCAGGGCTATGCCCCCTACCTAATCCTCAGTGGCGGTCGCATTCCTTGGCTAGGGGAAATATCCCAGCGCTCAGAAGCAGCAGATATGGCGGAGATTGCCCAAACCTGTGGCATTCCCAAAGAGAACATTTTGTTAGACACAACCTCCTTGAATACCTATGAAAACGCGCGCAACGTCAAAGCACTGATTGCAGCCCATCAGATTCAAGGAGACCTACTCCTAGTAACTTCGGCCTACCATATGCCGCGGGCTGCCGCCATTTTTCGACACCTGGGACTAAAGGTCATTCCTGTGCCCACCGACTATCGCTGGCCCTCCGTTGCCCATTCTTTCACTTGGCAAAATGTACTTTTAAGCCTCATTCCCACTGCATCTAATATCCAACTTACAACGGATGTCCTGCGGGAATATCAAGGACTCCTCATCTACAGGTTGCGGGGTTGGCTTTAGAGACTGTGTGCTATTAAAAATTGCTGACAGACATCAACAAACTCAGCCGTAGATTCGTAGGGGAGGACATTGCGCCCTGGAATAATCACCCCCACTGCATTGGGCAAGAGTTCCGTGTAAAAGGCCAGCCGCTCTTGGGGAGACTCAGCCGTTCCTTGGCGACTGATACTAGAGGCTTGATCGCCCATTACCACCAGCACCGGCTGAGCAATGGTTTGGAGGATAGGGCGGTAATCCCGTCGCCAAAAACCTGCAAGGAAGGAATACACAGCATGGCGAGTGTTTAAGTTGGCAGCGCCTTGAGTGAGCATTTCCAACCACTGCCGATCCACTGCTTGCGGTTTGGCAAAGAGTTGCTTGACAGAAAATCGCCGCAGAAACCTCTCTTGGCGCGCGTATTGATAGAATGCCCATCCTAGGGGCGAATCAAAAAGACGCCAACGCAGCCGTTGCCAAAGGACACGGGTATTCTGCGAAATCAAGCTTCCCGTGGGCGGGCCACTGAGAATTAACGCCCTTACCCTTTGGGGAGCAAGGCGCACTAATTCCAAAGCCACCGGCAACACAGCCCCTTGAACCACCAGTACCACCCCCTGAGCTATTTCAGATTCGATGAAAAACCGTAACTGTGCTGCCCAATCTTCGGGATAATAAGCTAAATGGGGCAAGCTGCTCCGGCCACATCCCAGCAAGTCTGGGATATAGAATGAGCAATTTTGCGCCAAGGTCTGCCAATGGCCAACACAGCGATCCCAAAACAAACCCGACAAACCAACGCCCACAGGATGAATGAACAGAAGGGGGGTTTCTCCACCTGCACCGGCAAGCCAATAATGACAGGTCAGTCCCTGCCACTCATAGGTTTTCGCCAGCAATTGCTGCATTACTGTTACTCCTCATCGCTCAGGTGGTCTTCAAGGGTACACTGCTCATGGGAGAGTCACTCTTGAAATATCTCTGATTTCTGACTTTTAGTAGCGTCTTTAACCAAATCTTTGCCTTCTCTTAACCTCAGTTCTCTGAAAGCTTGTTTATTGTAGGTGGAGGGTGGTTTTGTCGGTTTGCCCTTACTCTTTTCCCTTGCAACCGTCCCACCGTTGATGTCCATAGCATTTGCAAAACGTTGTTTACTCCGCTAGGAAACATGACTATGTCTACTTCAGCCAAGAACGTTACCCGACTAGGAGTGATCGCTGCCATTGCAGCCATCTCCAGCACTGTAATTCCTGCTGCTTTTTCTCAACAAAGTGCACCGGTTGTTCGGATTGATGGCTCCAGCACCGTTTATCCTGTAACTGAAGTGGCCGCCGAACAATTTCAAAAGCAACAGGGCGGTAAAATTCGCGTCACTGTCGGGATTTCAGGGACAGGCGGTGGCTTTAAGAAGTTCTGCCGCGGTGAAACCGACATTTCCAACGCCTCCCGCCCGATTCTGGCCAAGGAAATGGAAGAGTGTAAGAAAAACAACATTCAGTACATCGAGTTGCCTGTTGCCTATGACGCCCTGACCGTGGTGGTCAACCCCCAGAATAATTGGGCCAAATCCCTCACTGTTGCCGAGCTAAAGAAAGTATGGGAGCCTGATTCCAAGATCAATAACTGGAACCAAATTCGGAGTGAATTTCCCAACTTACCCTTAAAACTTTTTGGCGCAGGTGCAGACTCCGGTACGTTTGACTACTTTACAGAGGCCATCAACGGTAAGGCCAAAGCCAGCCGTAAAGACTACACCGCCAGTGAGGATGACAACGTCCTAGTACAGGGGGTTAGCCGTGAGCGCGGTGCGCTTGGCTACTTTGGCTATGCCTACTACGCAGAGAACAAAAACAAACTTAAACCAGTGGCGATTGATAACGGCCGAGGCCCCGTTATGCCCTCGGAGAAAACTGTGCTTGATGGGACCTACCAACCGCTGTCGCGCCCAATCTTTATCTATGTCAACGCCAACTCTGCGAAGCGGCCAGAAGTACGGCAATTTGTTAGCTACTACCTCAGCAATGGCCCGGCAATCGTTAAAAAATCGAAATATGTGCCCCTGCCCAGCAGTGCCTACAAAGCAATCTTGGCCAGGTTTAACAAAAACCAAGTGGGTACTGCCTTTGGTGGCAAAGAAGCCATTGGTCTGAAGCTGGATGACTTACTGAAGCGCAGTATTCAGTAAGAGCGCAAGGTTTCGCTATGCCGAACAGGGTGTTCGGTCAAGTAGCGGCCAGCACCCTGTTTTCTAGTTATCCAAAAGAGTTAGTTTGGAACAGCCTGTATGGCACAAGATTCTTTTTCCGTCAAGACAAATCTTCCCCTTACCCTGCCTTCACGCACAGTACGAATCTGGCGTGAACGAGTCATTGCCGGCGTTTTATTTCTGGCAGCCATCTCCTCCGTTTTGACCACGCTTGTCATTGTCTATATTCTCTTCTCGGAGACAGTAATATTCTTTGAGAAGGTCATGGAGGTGGATCGGGTGTCCCTCTGGGAGGCACTGGTAGAGTTTTTCACGGGCACCGACTGGTCACCATTGATTGAACCACTGGGAATCGGTATCTTACCTCTGCTGGCTGGAACACTAACAACCTGCTTTGTTGGTCTTTGTGTTGCTGTTCCTTTGGGGACAATTGCCGCTATCTACCTCAGTGAGTTTGCACCAGCAAAGGTGCGAGAGATTCTAAAGCCTATCTTGGAAATCTTGGCGGGCGTGCCTACGGTTGTCTATGGCTATTTTGCTCTTCTGGTCATTACTCCAGTGTTGCAGAAAATCATTTTGGGAGTACAAAAGTTTCTCCTGCCAGGCAGGAATGAGTGGGATTACTTTCAGCTCCCCGGATTCAACATGCTGGGGGCAGGGATTGCAGTAGGCCTTATGGTTCTTCCCTATGTCTGCAGCCTGGTGGAAGACGCCCTTCAAGCAGTGCCACTGGAGTTGCGGGAAGGCTCCTATGCCATGGGAGCTACTCGCATTCAAACCGCACTCAATGTTCTTATTCCCGCCGCTATTTCTGGCATTGTTGCTGCTTACATTCTGGGGTTTTCCCGAGCAGTGGGGGAGACAATGATTGTGGCGGTTGCCGCTGGTTTGCAGCCAAAGTTTACTTTTAATCCCTTTGAGGCGGCGGCAACAACAACGGCTTTTATCGTCTCTGTCAGCTTGGGGGATTTACCCCACGGCTCTTTTGAGTACCAGTCTATTTTTGCTGCAGGGATCATGCTCTTCTTTGCCACCCTGTTTATGAACGTGCTCGGATACTTCCTCAGTCGGCGTTATCGTGAGGTCTACTGATGGTACGCAACCCAAAGCTAATCGCTGTTCTTCACAATCCAATTGCTATTGCTGAGTCAATTCAGCAGCGAAAACGCTGGGAACAGTTTTTTATTTTGCTTAGTTGGTTTTCCCTATTGGTTGCCCTTTTAACGCTAGTGGTCTTGGTTGCTGATCTGCTGATTCGCGGTTGGCCACTGCTGAACTTAAAATTTCTATTGTCTCCTCCCAGTAGTGATCCAGAGGAAGCAGGCATTCTCACAGCATGGGTGGGGAGTCTATTGGTTATTTTGGTAACCATTGTGGTGGCTGTTCCTCTTGGCATTGGAGCTGGGATTTACCTAGAGGAATACGCCCCTAAAAACTGGCTTTTGGATTTTATTGAGATCAACATTACCAACTTAGCAGGAGTGCCTTCAATTATCTACGGTCTTTTAGCACTGGGTTTCTTTGTTTATATTCTCAAGTGGGGCGAGAGTATTCTCACTGCTGGCTGTACGCTGGCGTTGCTGATCTTGCCGGTGGTAATTGTCACTACCCGTGAGTCTTTGCGCGCTATTCCTGTGGGTATTCGCGAGGGTGCCTATTCAGTGGGAGCCAGTCGGTGGCAGACTATTTTCGATCACGTCTTACCCTACTCAATGGGGGGGATACTCACCGGCATTATTGTAGGGATTTCCCGTGCCATTGGCGAAACTGCTCCCCTGATTACAATTGGTGCCTTAACGTTTATTACCTTCTTGCCCGATGCACCTATTAAGGGAGAATTTCCCTACATTTCTTTCAATTGGCTATGGTCTCCTTTCACTGTGCTGCCCATTCAAATGTTTAACTGGGTTTCACGCCCTCAGGAAGCTTTTCAGATCAATTCTGCGGCAGCCGGTGTTGTACTCTTGGTACTAACACTATTGGTGAACTCAACTGCCATCTATTTGCGCTATCGTTTTAGGAAGAGTATCAAGTTCTAGGAAGTTGCATTTTGGGACGTATTCAAAATGGTTAAGCCTACAGAGGAAGCCGTGGTTACTCAACAGGAGCCGCTCAGAAAACTAGCTGAGGTGCGGGACTTAAACTTTTATTATGGTCGCACCCAAGCCCTTAAGAACATCAACATGCCGATTTATGAAAAAAAAGTCACGGCTCTGATTGGTCCTTCGGGTTGCGGTAAAACCACCCTACTTCGCTGTTTTAATCGTATGCACGACCTCTATCCGGGAAACCGCTATGAGGGGCAAATTTTGCTGGGGGTAGATCGGCCGCGCAACCTGTTGGAAATGGATCCAATTGAAGTGCGCATGCAAATTGGCATGGTTTTCCAAAAACCCAATCCCTTTCCCAAGTCAATTTATGAAAACATTGCCTATGGCCTTCGGGTACGGGGTATCAAGGATAGAGCACTTCTGGATGAGGTGGTGGAGCGATCGCTGCGCAATGCCGCTCTCTGGGATGAAGTCAAAGATCGGTTAAAAGAACCAGGAACTTCACTCTCAGGAGGGCAGCAGCAGCGCCTGTGTATTGCCCGCGCCCTTGCCACCGACCCAGAAATTATCCTATTCGATGAGCCAACCTCGGCACTAGATCCCATTGCCACTGTTAGCATTGAAAACTTAATTGTAGAACTTAAGGAACAGGTGACGATCCTGATTGTTACCCACAACATGCAACAGGCGATTCGGGTGTCCCAATTCACTGCATTTATGTATCTTGGGGAGTTGGTAGAGTACAACGATACGATGTCTATCTTCACCAAGCCAGTAGAGCAGAAAACAGCGGATTACGTCAGTGGCCGTTTTGGTTGATTGCCTTGGTGCCTCAAGTCCACTTGAAAATGCAGTCTAAGGGGTAACGTGCCATTGTGGATAGATTCCTACCCTAGGGTTAGCAATTATTCGTTCTAGCTCTAGGAGTACAATTGTGCTGGCATTGCTGGAGTCCACAGTCAGGGAAGAGTGGGTTTCACCTCAAGCGGAGGAGCAGTAGGCCAATGGCAGTTCTCTGGTATTGAGTTGGCAGCGGTACCGAACCCCACTGTGGAACAGGTGCAACTATTGATTCTCAATGCTGCACCCACACTGGCTCCCGCCCACCCACCCCTTATAGGCGGAAAATACAACAACTAAAATGAAGGCAGCACGTGAATCCCCTACAGACTGCCATGACAACTAAACACCCAGCGCAACTGCCGCCCCTTGAAAATGGCGATCGCCTGACGCGGGACGAATTTGAGCGGCGCTATGCCGCCATGCCCCAGTTAAAAAAAGCAGAACTCATCGAGGGAATTGTTTACGTGGCTTCCCCGGTGCGTGTTAGTCACAGTCAACCCCATGCCGAAATGGTAGGTTGGCTGTTTTTTTACACAGTGGCGACACCGGGTGTTCTTGTCTATGACAATCCGACGGTTCGCTTGGATGGTGACAATGAACCGCAGCCCGATGCTGTTCTGCGCCTTGAAAAGGGGGGCAACTCCCGTATTAGCGAGGATGGCTACATTGAGGGGGCGCCGGAACTGGTGGTTGAAATTGCTGCCAGCAGTGCTGCCTACGATCTCCACGACAAGCTCAGAGTGTACCGCCGCAATGGGGTTCAGGAATACCTCGTCTGGTGCATTCACGATCGCCAGATTCATTGGTTCTCACTTGCAGCAGGGGAATACCAACCACTTACTGCCGATGCTGAAGGGATTCTCCGCAGTCGCCAATTTCCCGGCCTCTGGCTCGCCACGGAGGCCTTACTGGCCCATGATCTGGCGGCTGTCTTGGGAGTCCTTCAACAGGGAATTGCTAGCCCTGAACATCAAGCGTTTGTGCAAATCTTGGTGGAAACTTAAAAAACTTCCCTAATCTGGCATTATGCTCTGTGGAATTTCCGCGTCAATAGGGGGGCTATTGGCATCGGCCTTGCCAAATACAGGTTGAACGTTTCATTCACTGTCGCCCTATGTTGGAACTAGACCCCATTTTGCCAACGTGCTGGCGGCGGCTCAGGAAACTATGAACAATCTCAGCTTGGGGAGCGATCGCTATCAATACTACGAAAGCATCTGTGGCGGCGCTGGGGCAGAAGCCACCTTTGCCGGAGCCAGTACTGTACACACCCACATGAGCAATTCTCGGCTCACCGATGTCGAGGTGCTAGAAAGCCGCTACCCTGTAATTGTTTAGGAGTTTTGCCGTCACCGGGGCAGATGGGGCAGTGTCCTTAAGTTTCGTGAACCGATGACCGTTAGCCTCCTGCGCCAGTCGCGGAAAATCCTGCCTTTTGGACTTGCTGGTGGTGAGTGTGGTGCCCTGGGTGAAAATCAATGGCTGAAACTCAGACACATCCCCCATCCCTTCGCAGGAACCGCCATCATCAATGTCCAAGGGAGCGATCGCCTGCGTATTTATAGCCCTAGCAGTGGTGGTTTTGGGGTGGTTCGTACATCAAATTAGATATCTCAGATTAGTTTTCATCGTCGGTGGAGCGACCGTTGCTGCTCACTTGTTTTAGGTGAATGTGCTTACGGCCAAGCGTAATTTCAAACTCATCCCCCGGCTTGAGATTCATTTGCTTGGTATATGCTGCACCAATGAGCAAGTTGCCGTTGGCTTGCACCGTAATTCGATAACTGGCACTGCGACCGCCTCGGCTACCACTGCGTCTTGACTTACCGTCAATCTTCATACCCAAGGCTTCAAGAAGTGCCTTGTTAAACTTCAGTTTGCTGATGCGCTCCTTGCCACTTTGGGTCACCGTGTAGTAGCCACAGGCTTTTGCCTTTTCCTCATGGCTGAGATGTTCCAGTTGCTTGTACTTCTCTAATAAAGCAGCACCTGTCAAGGGTTCCACTTGTTTTTGTTTGCGTCCCATTTTAACCTACCTTTTCAAGGATTAAATACTGTCTATCCATTGGCGATTCAATCAAGGGTTGCCAAAGCCTGACAGCGAACTCGCAGTGAATGAGTGTCTATCTTTAGCAAACCACAATTTTTTTCAGAATTCAAGTTGCGATCGCCCTTGGGTTAGGGTTTTACATTTTCTTTGGACGAGTTACATTTACACAGCTTTTCCTAGGTATAGAACAGCAGCAAAAAACGCGAAGGCCGGTGTAAGAAAGTGCTCTACTCGCCTTTTTTCAGAAGGGTAACATGCGCTCAAAACTGCAAAAGCTCCTGGGGAACAGGATTGCATCGCCTTTATCTATCCCCTATTTAAGGAAAGGGCTGTATATGCCCTAGGCTTGGACAATAATTATAAGACACCTTACGACGCTTTTTGCAAGCGTTGAATATGCTCACAATACTCACTTCCGCGAAGGTGACTTTAGTCATCTATGGACTAAAGTTGAGATAACCCTCAATTCAGTGAACAGCCCGAACGGCAAGAAAGTAAGTGAAACCTGAAGGCTAAACCTTGATTAGACCTTAATGAACTGAATAGAGGCAGTGGGACAACTCCCTTAAGCGTTTAGCTGTAGAGCGGGTAACTATCCCATCACGTTGGCCAGAGGAGTGTCAAACTCTACTTAAGTTACTGACTCTTATACTTCACTTGGGAAAAGGAAGGCAAGCTCAAGCACCGGTTCAAGACCCTGCGGCAGTGGGACAACCCCATTTGCTGAAATCATTCTCTTGCTCAGATAGCCAAACTGCACCGGTGACATTTCAGAGGGTTCGCTATAGACTGCCAGCGTGGGATTGAGGAGATTCAACAGCCAGTAATCGGGAATCTTGGCTTCACCATCAAGAGATCATTGCACCGGGCGATCACATTCCAAGGATCAATCCGCCACTTCTATCACGAGCAGCGTGTCCGCAGGAGTGGGATGGGCTGAAGCATAATCATTTTCTCGATTCTTGACCCAGTGCATGGCAAGCCCCGCCGAACCGCTCGCGGGAGCACGCTAACAGGGGAGGAAGGATAGCGCGAAAGTTAATATTGTTTGTATCTGAGTTATATCTGAGCCAAAACACATCTATAAACTCTTAGAGGCAAGAAGACCCGCATGGTTAAGCGGCCAGTAGCAGGCGATCGCCCGACCAATGATGTTTTGGGTGGGCAAAAATCCCCAAATGTGGGAATCATTGCTGTGGTTGCGGTTATCCCCCATGACAAACAGCATTCCCTCAGGCACGGTCATCGGTGGCAAGGTGTACGAGGGTGGCTCGGTAATGTAAGGTTCCTCAAGGGGGCGATCGTTAATCCAAACGTGGCCATCGTGAACCGCCACCGTTTCCCCCGCAATGGCAATCACCCGCTTAATCAGGGCTTGGTCGGCTTTGTAGCCCATGGTTTGTAACAGCGGTGGGGTGTAAAAGACAACAATGTCTCCGCGCTGGGGCGATCGCCACCGATAGGTCATCTTTTCAACGACAATGCGATCGTTAGGCCACAGGGTGGGTTCCATAGACTCTGAAGGAATAAAGCGTGACTCGGCGACAAACGCACGAATCAAGAGGGTAATCAACAGAGCTACCCCAATGGTTAGAGCATTGTTGCGCAACGCTTGCCAGCGGGATGGGGAATTCGTTGCCGAAGCAGACATACAAGGAGATTTAGAGAAGCCAACATTTTTTATGGTAGCGGTTTCGGTTCTTTGTGAGCCTCTTGCGCCTCCTAGGATATCCAAAACTGTGCAAACATCAAGGGTATGATGCCCTTTGCCGGCGGCAATGATTCCACGTCAACTGATATTGCGCAATTTCCTTAGCTATCGCCAAGCCACTCTTCCCTTTGCGGGGTTACATCTGGCCTGTATTTGTGGCGCCAATGGGGCGGGCAAGTCTTCGCTCCTTGAGGCGATCGCCTGGGCGCTGTGGGGGCAAAGCCGCGCTAGCCGTGAGGATGATGTGATCTACTACGGCGAAATGGAAGCCCAAGTAACCTTTGAGTTTAGCGTCCAAGGACAGACCTATCGGGTGGTGCGGTTGCGGCGACGGCAGCAACATACGGTTTTAGAGTTACAGATCCAGACGGCGGCGGGCTATACCTCCCTAACGGGGCGATCGCTACGGGCAACCCAAGAAAAAATTATTCAAATTCTTCGCCTTGACTACCACACCTTTATCAACAGCGCCTATTTGCGCCAAGGCCGTGCCGATGAGTTTATGGCCAAGCGCCCCAGTGAGCGCAAGCAGCTCTTGGCAAGCCTTTTAGGCCTAGATCAATACGAGACCCTTGCGGAAGCAGCCCGCGATCGCGCCCGTGATTACAAAGCCCAAATCACTGTTCTGGAACAACGGCTCCAAACCCTGGGGAATCAACTGGCTCAAGAACCCACCTTGCGTGCCCAGCAGGCAGCCTTGAATCGGCAAATTGAACAACAACGGCAGCAGATCGAGCAGTGTCAACAACGACTCCAAGAGGAACGAGCTGCCTACCACGTCCATCAACTACAACAGCGGGACTACGAACATCTGCAACAACAGCGAGACACCCTAGGGACAACGATCGCCCATCTAGAGCAGCAGTGCCAAATGCTTCGCCAAGAACAGGCGGCCATTGCGGAGCTAGAAGCCCGTGCCCCTCTATTGGAAGCGGCAGTCAGCCAATGGCAGAGCCTGAAAACCGCCGACGCTCAATTGCAGCAGTGTTTTGCTGAATATCAACGTCTGCGCCAAGTGCGCGATCGCCACCAGCAGACCCTCGACCAGCAGCGCCAAGACCTTCTGCGTACCTTGCATGGGTTGGAGAGCCAGCAGCAATTTCTTCTGGAACAATGCCAGCAGTTGGAAAAGCTCCTCAAGCAAGAAAATCAGATTGTCGCCGCCCTTGAACAGTTACAGCGATCGCGGGCTTACCTTCGGGCACAGGAAGAGCTACAGCAGAAAGTCTTTCCCCTCCTCCAAGCTAAACAGCGCCTTGAACTGCAACGGCAACAGCAGGAACAACGGCTCCGCAGCCGTCGCGATGAATTGCAGCAGTTGTGGCGGCATCTCCATCAACAGGTGGAACGGCAACCCGCTCTCCAAGAGGCGGTGACATTGATTACCGCCCAGATTGAAACTCTTGAAAAACAGCGCATCTATCAGGATCATGTGCGGGAAAAGGGACTAGAGCGCCGCCGTTTCCTAGAGCAACTCCAAGCCCGCCAGCGGGAGTATGAGCGGCAAATTAGTCAACTGGAGCAGCGCTTAGAACTCCTCAACCAGCCGGGAGCTGTTTGCCCCCTTTGTCAACGTCCCCTTGATGCCCAGCACTATCAGGCAGTCCTACGGCGCAACGCCGCTGAAAAAGAAGAACTTCTGAATCAGGTGTGGGTCATTCGCGAGCAACTGGCGGTTACGGAGCGGGAAATTCAAGTCCTGCGGCGAGAATATCTCAATATTCGCTATGAGATCTCACAACTGACACAACTGTTTGAGCAGCGGGGACAACTTCAGCAGCAACTCCAGAGCACGCAGGATTTAGAACCACAACTGGATCGCTTGGCCAAGGAAATTCAGCAAATTGAGCAGCAGCTTGCCGACGGCCCTCAGGAGACGCTGGAGGAATTACAAGTAATTGAGGCGGAACTGGCACGTCTGAACTATGATGAAAAAAATCTGGCGATCGCCCGCGCCCAAGTGGAAAAATGGCGCTGGGCCGAAGCCAAAGAACAGGAACTCCGCCAAGCGCAGCGGCAATATCGTCAGATTCAAGAACAACTGCCTGCCCTAATGGCACAACAGGAGGCACTGCAACAGCAGCTCAATGCCCTCGAAACAATCTCTCCCCTAGCCCAAACCCTGGCAACCCTTGACCAGCAGTTGGCCGCCTTGGCTTACGATCCTGAGCACCATGCCCAAATTCAGGCACAACTAGCGGCGCTAGAAGCCGACTATGAGGCCTATCAGACCCTGCAACGGGGGCGATCGCGCCAACCCCAACTGAGCCAAGACCTTCAACACCTAGAGGAAACATTGCAGCAACAACAGGCGCAACTCCAACGCATCACTCGTCAACTCGCCACCCTTGAGGAGGGTGCTCGCACCGCCACCCGCCTTGCCACCGATCTCAACCAACGCCAAGAGGAACTCCTGAAACAGCAGCAGACCCTTGAGGCCAACCTTGCCCAGCACGGTAAACTCACCGCTGAACTGGAACAACTCGATCGCTTGGCTCAAGAATACGCACAGGGACAACAAACCCTCGCCCATCTCCGCCACCAATATCGCCTCTACTGTGAGCTAGCCCAAGCCCTGGGCAAAAATGGCATTCCCGCCATGCTCATTGAAACCGTCCTCCCCCATCTAGAAGCAGAAACCAACCATATCCTCGGCCGCCTCACTAACCATCAGCTCCATGTTCAGTTCATTACCCAGCGCAGCCGCCGCAGTGGAGCCGAAACCAAACCCATTGAAACCCTTGACATCCTCATTGCCGATTGCCAAGGTACCCGTCCCTACGAAAGTTATTCTGGCGGTGAAGCCTTTCGCATTAATTTTGCGCTGCGTTTAGCCCTGGCACGACTGCTAGCACAGCGTTCTGGAAGTGATGTTCAGTTTCTGATTATTGATGAGGGCTTCGGTACCCAAGACGCCCAAGGTTGTGAGCGCCTCATTGCTGCCCTAAACGCGATCGCCCCAGAATTTCACTGCATTCTGGCCGTTACCCACGTTCCTGCCCTTAAGGAAGCTTTTCAAACCCGCATTGAAGTCACTAAAACAGCGGGAGCTTCCCAACTCAGTATCATTACCTAGGATAGGTCTGGCAGTTTTCGGCAAAATGGTAGAGTAGGGTCAGCGACAACACACTATTATTTTTTCATATATTTCATAACAAACAACACACTATTATTTCATAACAATTTATGACGGTTGAACTGATTGCCAAACTCAGCGATCCCATTGTCAGCGTTGGACAGGGGGCACAGCGGCAACTGGAACTGACCATAACGGCACAGCGGCAACAGCAGCGCGCCCCTCTCAATCTCTGCCTCATCTTGGATCACAGTGGCTCAATGGCAGGAGTTCCCTTAGCAATGGTGAAGCGAGCGGCACAGTCGTTGGTCGATCGCTTGCTGCCCACAGATCGGCTGAGTGTCGTGGTGTTTGATCACAAGGCGCAAGTTTTGGTGCCCAATCAATGGGTTGAGGACAAGGCCATAATTAAAGCGCAAATTGACGATCTTGAACCGAGTGGAGGCACTGCCATTGACGCAGGGATGAAACTGGGTTTGGCAGAGCTGGCCAAGGGCAAACAGGGCACAATCTCTCAAGCTTTTTTGCTCACCGATGGGGAAAATGAGCACGGGGATAACCAACGCTGTCTTGACCTGGCCAAGCTGGCGGCAGAGTACAACATCACGTTTAATACCTTGGGGTTTGGTGTTCACTGGAATCAGGATATCTTGGAACAGATCGCCGATGCCGGTGGCGGGCGCCTCATGTTCATTGAGTATGCCGAGCAAGCAATTGCCTGTTTTCAATCGCTCTTTAGCCACATCAGTAGCGTGAACTACACCAATGCCCATGTCCTGCTCACCCTGAGTGAGGCGGTGCAACTAGGGAACTTCAAACCAGTGAACCAAGTGGCTCCCGATACCATTGAACTCACCTATGAAACTCCCAATCCGCATGAGTATGTGATTCGCGTTGGCGATGTCTCCGCTACCGTCAAACGCACCCTTCTCATTACCCTCAGTATTCAACCCTTGCCGTCGGGGTCGCACCTGATTGGTTTTGTACAGGTCCGCTACGACGATCCAGTACAGCAGTCCAAGGGTCTTTTCTCTGAAAGAATTCCCCTGACGCTCACAGCAGAACCAGAGCATCTCCCCCAAGTGGATCCAGAAGTGCAACAAAGTATTCTCACGTTGGAAAAATACCGCAAAACCAAGCTTGCGGAAACAAAACTGCAAGCGGGGGACACTGCTGGTGCAGCCACTTTTCTGCAAAGTGCTGCTAAAACCGCCTTACAACTGGGGGATACGGAAGCGGCAAAAATCCTCGAAGCCTCTGCCCAAGAACTACAGCAACAATCCACCCTCAGTGAATCGGCTCTCAAACGCACACGCATTGCCTCAAAAACCGTCCTGAGCAGTCCCCCCTCAAACTAGCCACAGGGGATCACCATTCTGGCAGCCTAGGAGGGATTGGGCACTGCCACCATTCACCGCCAGCTCAATAAACCCATGACTGCCTACCAATGCAACCAAGTGTTGGCGTGGCGCATCACCATAGGTGTGGACAAGGGAAATCCGCTGCCCCTGAATTTCGATCTGCTGGTAGCCGTTGGCTAAAAGGGTCGCAGGGAGTGTCGTGATCACATTGCCAAAGTGATCAATGGCTTGAACCCAACCTTGGATGCCTCGGGGAGTAACCTCATAGGTGAGATGGGGCAAGCGCACTAAACTGTCTGGGTCAATGGCAGAACCCAAGAGAGCGAAATCTGTTCCTGCGGCTAAATGGGCAGCCACTGGGGCAAAAATATCCCGCCCGTGGAAGGTGGCACTGGGGTTCGGCGTACGCCAAAAGTGCGGCTGGGTAAGTTCCACGACTCGCTGGGGGGGATAGCGATCGCACACTTGGCTAAAGATGCCGTTATCGGGGCCCACACCATAGGCATTGCCGAAATCGAGGGCGATCGCCCGCCGGCTTGTCCCCACTCCCGGATCCACAACCACCAGATGAACCGTCCCCTCAGGAAAATAGGGAAACGCCTGCAAGAGTTGAAAACTCGCTGTACGGCAATCCTGCGGTGGAATGTCATGGCACAGATCAATAACCTGCGCCTGGGGGTAAATTCTGAAAATAACCCCCTTCATCACTCCCACATAAACATCCTGATGGCCAAAATCCGTCAGCAGGGTAATGCAGCGAACCATGGGTAGTTACAGAGACAGGCGCTTAAACAAAGATTCAGGAATAGAACGAATGACTACCATGATCCAGCGCCAAATCGGTCGCACATAGATTACGTCCTTCTTTTTCGCTATGGCTGTGAAAATTGCATTGGCCACTTCCTGTGGCTCAGCCGTGAGTAGGGAAGGTAACTTCATCCCTTCGGTCATGCGGGTGTTCACATAGCCCGGTAACACCGTTAAGACCTGCACCCCCGATTGAGCGAGGCGATGCCGCAATCCGGACAAAAATGCGGTAAATCCGGCTTTGGCAGAGCCATAGAAGTAGTTACTCGCCCGCCCCCGTTCCCCGGCCACAGAGGAAATCCCCACTAGAGTTCCAAATCCCTGCTGTTCAAACCGCTGGGCAAATAGACTCAAAACTATAGCGGGACCTTCATAGTTGGTGCGCATCACTTTAAGGGCGAGGGGCAGATTTTGCTCACATTCTTTCTGATCTGGCATCAAGCCGACAACACAAATAACAATTGCAGGTTGCTGCGGTAACTGCTGGACAAAGTCGGCATGGGTTTCCACCGCCAAGACATCAAACTCATGGACACTCACAGACACACCGTAGCGTATTTCTAAGTCGGCTTTATCCAGCTCCAGACGACTCCTCTGCCGCGCCGCCAATTGAAGCGGATAGCCCTGAGCCGCAAAGCAGTGGGCGATCGCCCGTCCAATATCGGAAGTTGCCCCCAAAATTAACACAGGAGCTGTCATAGCTTTAACCTCTTCGACTGTTCCGAGGCAAAGTGCACCGTCCACTGCTGGGCATTCCTGACCTGTACAAACGTTTCTACCCGAGAATCAGACTGCCGCAAGCGCCTTGGGGTCAAATGGCTATCCTTAGCTAGGTAAAAACGCCCCCCATACTGCAGGGTGATCTCCTCCAGTTGATCTAAAACTTTGAGGGTGCGTTGAGACATCGGAAAGTCCAAGGCCAACGTATAACCCGCCATGGGAAATGAAAAATAGCCTTGGGAATGCCCCAACTTCTTCAACACGGCCAGAAATGACCCTGCGCCTGCTGCTGAGGTGCAATGGAGTAAGGCCGCCAAGCCTTCCCGTGCTGCACCAAGGGGGAGAACGCATTGAAACTGAACAAAGCCACGCCGCCCATAGATGCGATTCCAGCCCAACAAACTATCCAAGGGATAGAAAAATGTATCCCAATCCACAAAAGACCGGCCAGCCTTGCGCTGCTGACGATAGAAATACAGTTGATTAAAAGCCCGCACGGTCAACGAATTCAAAGCACTATTGGGAAAATCCACCGGAATCGAGATTTTGTGGCGTTGCGGAGTCTGTAGTGGCCTTTGCCGATATTTAGCCGGCAGCTCCTCCCGTGTGGCATGTTCCCCCAGCATCACCACAGAGCGCCCTAACTGAGCACCACCCGCTAGACAATCAATCCAAGCCACAGAGTAGGTCACCCCCTCAAAAGTCTCAAACAGATCAAGGGTAGCTTCTAAGTTTTTGGCGATATGGGTGGTCTGGCGAATCCAAGCCGTTTCAATGGGGCGTAGGCGAAAGGCGGCTCGCAAAATCACGCCCGTTAAACCCATCCCCCCCACCGTCCAGTAGAAGAGATCGCGATTTTCCGAAGGGGAACAGCGATAAACCTGACCCTCCGCTGTTAGGAGATCTAACCAATCCACGCTATTTAGGAAACTGCCCTCTTTGTGGTGGTTTTTGCCATGGACATCAGCGGCAATCATGCCCCCCACCGTGACAAACTTTGTGCCCGGCGTAATCAGCGGAAACCAACCGCGAGGCACAAAAATATCGAGAATGTCTGCTAAGAGCACGCCCGCCTCAGCAATCAACTGACCCGTTTGGGGATTGAATCCCAAGAGGCGATTGAAGTGGCCCATCTGGAGCGTTGCCTCCCGATTAAGGGCGCTATCTCCATAGGCACGGCCATTGCCGCGGGCAATGAACGGCAAGCCACTTTTGAGAAGCTGCATAATCTCGGATTCTGAGCGCGGGCAATACACATGGCAGGTCTGCACGGGATACCGCCCCCAACCGGCGAGTTTTTTAGCCCTAGGCACGAGGGGAGAAGACATATCGCTTATCCAAGTGGTACTTCACGACGTAGCCAATGGCTAAACCCATCATGGCGCCAATTTCCCGCAGGAGATGGCTTTGCCAAATCAACCAAAATGCGGTTTCAAAGCCCCAAAAAATTGCCGTTGTGAAAATTCCCATCACTGCATAAAGCGTAAATTGACGACCCTCGTGACGAAAACCCTGTTTATGATCAAAGAAAATCCAGCGTTTATCTAGCAAATACTTCACGACCAAACCCACCAGCGTGCCCACTGCTACTGCGCTAACAAAATAAGGCAGGCTCTGACCCATCAATAGGATGACGCGCTGGGAAAAAAGATTCATCAAGGTGGCAATCACGGCAAAAGCCGTATAGCGAATAATGAGGGTTTGTAACCTCATAAACTCTTACCCAAAATAAAGAGACCTAGGCAGATCAAGAAACAGAGTTGGCTCTGGCGGTCTTTAATGGCATAAACAATAGGATCATAGTGCATCAGCCCTCGATGGGTGAGGAAAACAGTGCGCGTCAGCCAGTAGAGAAGGACAGCACAACCCCCCCAAAGCACCTGGGGTCTGGTGTAAAGCAAGCGAACTTGGGGAGAGTTAATATAAAGCGCCAACACCAGAACTGAAACATAACCCGCACTGAGGGCCATCATGGTAATAATCGGCAAATCTTCAGTGTGGTAGCCCCGCCCCTTGGTCTTGAGTTCGTTGCGACGTTGCTGATCCACCAGTTCAGCTTGCCGCTTGACCGTTGCTAAGCAAAAGAAGAAAAACATGGAGAAGGCCAAGAGCCACACGCTCAAGGAAATCCCGGTGGCAACGGCACCTGCAAAAATGCGAATGGTGTAAAGGCCAGCCAGCGTGCAAATGTCAATGACAATCCGCCGCTTTAAGAAGAAAGAGTAGGCCGTGGTGAGAGCATAGTAGGCCAGTAGAATCCCCAAAAAAGGCCAACCGAGGGTGGGGGCGATCGCCATCCCGGCGCCAAGGAAGATGAAAAGCATCCATAGGCCGTGGGCAAGGGGAAGATCGCCGGCGGCAAAGGGGCGATGACGCTTACGCGGATGGGCGCGATCCGCTTGTAGATCTAACAGATCATTTAAGACATAGACACTGGAGGCGGTGAGACTAAAAGCAACCGCTGCCACCAGTGAACTCCAAAAGGTTGGTAAGTTAAACTGATGCGCCGCCAGCATGGGCACAAACACCAAACTGTTTTTCACCCACTGATGGGGGCGAATTTCTTTCAGGTAGAGCTTAATACTGCGTTTTGCGCTCCCTAGGTGTTCCACATGGGGATTGAGTTGCTCAACTTTCTGACGTAACCATGGCGGTGCATTGACCGTAATTGCCTTAGCTGCCACTGCCCAGATGGGTAAATCGGCAGCCGCATCCCCTATATAGACAAATTGCTTTTCGCCAAACTGCTTGAGCAAAAACTGCGCTTTGGCTGTTCCCTTGAGGTTGACTTGGCCATTGGAACCATAGACCGCATCAAAAAGACCCAAATGGGCAGCAACTTTTTCGGCTAACAGTTGATCCGTGGCCGTGGCTAGGGCAGCTTTGCCCCCTGCTGCTTTCCAAGTTTGAATGTATTTGATCACTTCGGGATTATAGGGCAATGTACCAACATCTAATTGGCAGGTGGTTGCCAAGTGGCGTTTAAGGGGGGCTAGCTTCCAAGAATGGATGCTGAGCCACGTTCGGGGAGCTTGACGCCAAGAAAACCAAAAACATTCAAACAGAATGTCTGTTTTCAGCAACGTCTGATCTAGATCAACAACGAGATACAGCCCTTTCATTGATGTCGGCATGCAGGCTTCTCCAGTAAACTAGCAAAAAAATAGCGATCGCCCCTGAACAAACTTGAATTGAAAAGCTACTCTGTGCCGGTCTGGAGGCGATCGCTCCCCTCTTGGAGGCAACGAGTTCTTTCCTCAAGGCGGCGGTGCTGTTCACGGCAGCGGTAAAGATAGTTCAATAATCCAAAGATAATTTCGAGAATGTATTGGGCACCCACATAGCCCTAAGCCTCGGCCGCTATGCCCTCCTTGACGCGGGAGAGTGCGATCCTCACCTCCAACCGCGATTGGAACCTCATTGCTTTTTGCAAGGATTGTTAGAGAGCCTCGGCCGTATCGAACAGCAGAGCCACCATAGCTGCCTCCCCTCTAAAATGCGTCTGGACAGCAGGGGGTGGTCGCCGGCGATCCGCCATCAACAATTGGGCGCAAGAATACCCCTAAGTTATTTAGCAAACTGCTAGTAAATAAGCTGCAATATTTGCAACCAGAACTGCGTTGGCAATACTCGATAGTGCATTGAAGTTTTCATGGGGAGTCAGAGCGACTCGTGAGTGAAGATATTAAGTTTACTCCCACACCTCTGGAGACGATGCTCTTTCTGTTCAGTCTTGGCCGTCTTTCACTCAATTCTGTATTGTGTGATACTTTACATCCTTTGACAAACTTTCTAAACTGGTTACCGTTTAATTTTTGTTCCTCTGCACGAGTATAAATACTTATGGCAATTGACCCTACAGCCTTTATGGACACGATGGTGCGCCGTGTTCAACTCACGGATGCAGACAAAGCCGCCCTCACAGAAGCGGCTAGTTGGGGGAAAGATATTGCCCCCGCAATGGCAGAGATTTTCTACGACTACCTCGGACGCGATGAGGAAATGAACGCTATTCTCAATGCCACCGAGGGTCGGGTGCACCGTCTGCGGCAAACCTTTGTGGATTGGTTTGCTGAAATGTTTACCGGCATGGATGGATGGGGCAAAAGCTATGCGGAGCGCCGCTGGAAAATTGGTCTGATTCACGTGAAAGTCGGCATTGGCCCTCAGCACGTGGTGCCGGCGATGGCAGTTGTTGTGAATGCCGTGCGCCAAAGGTTGCGTCAAGACAATAAACCAGAGACTCTTGGCGATGCCCTAGGGAAAATTTGTATGATTGACCTTGCGTTTATTGAGCAGGCATACTTCGAGGTCTCGTCCCAAGCCGTGCTTCAAGAAACCGGTTGGACTCAAGCCCTTTTCCAGCGTCTCATCGCCACCGGTGCCGCTTCCATGCAGTCCTGATTACTTAAGCCAAGAGGAAGACAAGATGCCAATTGACGTTTCTAAACTGGAAGCCACACTGCAAAGCTTTGTTGCCAATGCCAGCAATGTCCAAGGTGCGGCCCTAGTCTCTCCTGATGGTTTGACCCTAGCAGCAGTGTTGCCGGGCGCCATGGATGAGGAGCGGGTTGCCGCCATGTCAGCCGCCATGCTGTCTCTGGGTGAGCGGATTGGGCGTGAACTCAGTCGTGGTCAAATTGAGCGAATTCTCGTGGAAGGCGGCAGTGGCTATGGCATTCTCACCAGTTGCACAGAGGATGCGGTGCTATTGGTTCTCGCCGATGCCTCAGCCAAACTGGGGATTCTTAATTTAGAGATCAAAAACGTTGTGGCGGAACTCCAGCCCCAACTCAGCAGCTTAAAGCCAGCCCTGGGGGTTTAGAGGGGGTTGCCCATGGAGATCATGCGCATTGTGGTCACGGGGCCAGTCGGTGCCGGCAAGTCCACCTTTATCCGCACGATTAGTGAAATTGAAACCGTGGACACGGATCGCAAAGCAACGGATGAAACGGCTCAGCTTAAGCCGAGTACCACCGTGGCGATGGACTTTGGGCGTCTCCAATTCAGTCCCCAGATGGCACTGCATTTGTACGGTACACCGGGGCAAGAGCGCTTTGACTTTATGTGGGACATCCTGATTCGCAAAGCCCATGCCTTTATTCTGCTGGTCAGCTCCCACCGTCCCCAAGACTTTCGTGCTGCACGGCGGATTTCTGCCTTTATGCGCCATCGCAGCAAAGTTCCCATGGTCATTGGCTGCAGCCATGTAGATCGCCCTGAGGCTTGGCCAATGGAAGAGATCGCGATCGCCCTTGGCTATCTCAGTCCCCATGGACGACCGCCAATGGTTGCCGTGAATGCCTTGGAACGCTCCTCCGTTGCCACAGCCATCATCACCTTAATTCAAACCTACGCCGAGTCCCAAGCAACTGCTCTTCGTTAGCAACAAAATCACGAAACTAGGGGGAACCGATGAAAATCAGTGGCTATTTTTCAGAATTTTCTTTAGGCGAGGTTTTTCGTTTCCTAGAGCAAGGCCAAAAGACGGGATGCCTTTCCCTGAAGTCAATGGATGAATCCCACGCGCTACCCTTTCTGCCGGCGGCGCCGGAGCACTACCTCTTCTTTCGCTACGGTCAAATCGTTGCTGCCACAACCACATTGAATCACCAAGGTCTGCGCCAACTGATTGAACAGCGCGGTTATCTTCACCCCTTGACGCTGCAGCGGGTGATGAATCGCTACCCAGGGAACATGCCCCTTGGCGTTTTCTTGAAGTCTCAAGCCATCCTCGATAGCCAGCAAATCCAATTGCTGTTCAAGCAACAGGTGCTCACCCCAATTCCCCATCTTTTTGCTTGGAAGGAAGGATATTTTCATTTTGATGCCCAGCACCCGCTGCCCTTTGCTGAAATGACGGGTTTGAGTGCTTCGCCCCAAGTCATTACTTTAGCGGGCTTGCGGCTGTTGCGGGATTGGACGCCGCTGATGGATAAGCTACCGCTTGCCGATTCTACTATTGTTAGCCTAGTCAATGAGCCGCCCTCAGTTCAATTGGGCAAAATTGAGTGGCAAGTATGGGAGCATATTGATGGGACAACGACAATTCAGCAGATTGCCCAAAGACTCAACATCGCAGTCTTAGAGGTACAAAAAATCTGTTTTCGTCTGATGGTCATGGGCATGGTGGAAGAAGTGGTAAACATTTCATCGCCCTCCACCTCTGAGGCAGCCCCTGTCAACGAGATGGATACTGACCGCACAGGTCTGAGTTCCTCATTTCTCAATGGGATTGTTGCCTTTTTGAAAGCAAAAACGAGCGGTTAGGGCATTCGATTCCCAAGTTCAACAAGGAAATGGATACGCGACGCCAGACCCCCAACTTGAAAATTAGCCGCTAGAGTAGTAGTAACCTCGTTGGACAATAGCAACCATGAATGAACTGTTTGGTCTTCTGTTTCTACTGGGGGTTGGGGGTTGGGGTATGGCCAACTCTGTACGGATTGTTAATCAGGGTAATATAGCCTTGGTGGAGCGGTTGGGCAGCTATAGCCGTCGCTTAGAACCGGGGCTAAATTTTATGCTGCCGATCCTTGATCGGGTGGTCTTTGAGGAAACGATTCGGGAAAAAGTATTGGATGTTCCGCCGCAGCAGTGTATTACCCGCGACAATGTGACGATTACGGTGGATGCCGTCGTCTATTGGCGGATTATGGACATGGAGCGCGCCTACTACAAGGTGGAAAACCTCACCATGGCAATGACTAACTTGGTGCAAACGCAAATTCGCGCGGAGATAGGTAAGCTCGAACTGGATGAAACATTTACCGCCCGCACTCAAATCAATGAGAACCTCCTGCGCGATTTGGATATTGCCACGGACCCATGGGGGGTGAAAGTTACCCGCGTGGAACTGCGGGATATTGCCCCTTCCCAAGCTGTGAAAGACTCAATGGAATTGCAAATGTCCGCTGAGCGCAAGAGACGCGCCGCAATTCTCACCTCGGAAGGGGAGCGCGAAGCTGCCATCAACTCTGCCCGCGGTAAAGCAGAAGCCCAGGTGTTAGCCGCCGAGGCCGAACAAAAAGCAGCCATTCTGGCAGCGGAAGCTCAACAAAAAGTGGTGGTGTTGCGCGCCCAAGCGGAGCGCCAAGATCAGATTTTGCGTGCCCAAGGAACCGCAGAGGCCATGAAAATTATTGCGGCAGCACTGCGCGAAGATCCCAAGACAAAGGAGGCGCTCCAGTTTCTCCTTGCTCAAGGGTACTTGGATATGGGGCGCACCATTGGTCACAGTGACAGCAGTAAGGTACTATTTATGGATCCCAGCAGTATTCCGGCCACAATTGAGGGTGTGAAATCCCTCATCGAGCAGCCGTCCCGCGAGGTATAGTCCATGGCACAATTCCGGGCACGGGTTTTTGTGACACTACGCCCATCGGTGTTAGACCCAGCAGGGGTAGCGGTACAGGCGGGGATTCATCATCTGGGTTATACAAATGTGCAGTCGGTGCGCATTGGCAAAGTGGTGGAACTCAACTTAGAGGCTAGCGATCGCGCCACGGCCGAGGCACAGCTTACCCACATTGCCGATCAACTGTTGGCCAATCCGGTGATTGAAACGTTTCGCATTGAGGTACAGGAGCTGGCAACTGCCGCAGGATAGGCACGATGTTCAACTGGTGGGATGATTTATTGGCCAGTATCGAGGCAGGCATCAAGGCCGGCATTGAGTCGGGATTGCAGTCCTTGGCGGATACTCTTGCCCCATTCCTTCAGGTGCCGGAACCCGCAGCCCCCTTCCAACGGGTGGCTCTCTTTCGGGCGGGTGTGGATTCACCGATCGCGGGTTCTGGCCTCAGGGTCGAAGGTGCTGCTTGGTGTCTGGAGTCCCACCGGCCGCAGACAATTCCTCTTTTTGAACTATCGGAAGCCCATCTGTGGCTCGAAGTGCCCTCTGCTCAAAAGGGCGATCAACTACTCCTGTGTCGTGCTTTGGTGAAAACGGGGGCATTGCCTGAGGGTGGGCAATTCTTTCTCAGCCGCAGTCAACCCTTTGGTTGGACATTTTCCCGCACGGTTTCCTTTGTGGGCAATCGCGACTGGCACCTGTGCGAAGTGCCTTTTCACCTCAAGCCGGCACCTCAGACCCCCGGCTTGATTAAAATTGGGGTGGAATTTATGGGACGCGGCGTGATCTGGCTACGGGATATTGAGCTGCTCCATGCTCCCGCCAAGTTAAAGCCGATTACTGACGTGATGGATGAACTGCTGTGAGTCATGTCCTAAAGGTAGGGATCGTAGTTTTTCCCGGATCGAATTGCGATCGCGATGTGGCCTATGTCACGAGTGAAATTCTGGGGTGGCCGACGCAACTGCTGTGGCACGAAGAGACCAATCTGAGCAACTATGACCTGATTGTGCTGCCGGGGGGCTTTAGTTTTGGCGATTATTTGCGCTGTGGGGCGATCGCCCGTTTCTCGCCAATTATGGCCGCTGTTGAAGACCATGCTGCCGCCGGCAAATGGGTGCTGGGTATTTGCAACGGGTTTCAAATCCTCACCGAGGCAAAACTGCTCCCCGGTGCCCTAGTGCGCAATCGGGACTTGCACTTTATTTGCGATCGCGTGCATTTGCGCCTAGAAGCCAAAGAACGCCCGTGGCTCCAAGCCTATGGTCATCAAACGGTGATTCGTTTGCCCATTGCCCACGGTGAAGGCTGCTACTATGCCGATGCGGCCACCCTTGCCGAATTGGAAGCCAACCGCCAAGTCCTCTTTCGCTATGCCGATGCCCATGGGAATATCACCCCTGAGAGTAATCCCAATGGTTCGCTGAACAATATCGCCGGCATTTGCAATGCGGCGGGCAATGTGTTGGGGATGATGCCGCACCCTGAGCGTGCCGCCGACCCCGCCTTGACCCACTGTCCTAGCGACCACACTTTAGATGGGTTGCAGTTGTTTAAGTCCCTCTTGAATGCAGCCGTTGCCTAGTGATTGTTCCTTGAACCATTAGACGCCCATGCAGCTTTATCAACTCACCGCACCGGTGAATCTCTACGATGCACCGACAGGCGATCGCCTCGCCACCCAAGGCGCGACCGGACGCTTTCTCTGGGCACCTTCTCCCACGGCTGAGCGCACCTACGTACAACTGGCGGAGGACGAATACTGGGGCTGGCTGGATGCAAGGGAATACTGCCATTTGACACCCGCCCCTCAACCCTATCAGCCCATTGCCCGCGATCGCGCCTACATTGAGGCGGTGCTTGAAGACGTTATTGCCTTTTGCCTTGCGGCACAGCAGGTTCCCCATGAATATCTTTGGGGAGGGACGGTGGCTCCCAACTACGACTGCTCGGGCTTGATGCAGGCCAGTTTTGCCAGTCAGGGCATTTGGCTACCCCGCGATGCCTATCAGCAGGAGGCCTTTACCACCCCTGTGGGGAGTCCTTCTATTGAGGAAACCCTATCTCGGCTTCGGCGGGGGGATTTGGTCTTTTTTGGCACGCGTGACAGGGCAACCCACGTAGGTCTCTATCTGGGGGAGGGGCAATACATCCACAGCTCTGGCAAAGAAGATGGCCGCAATGGCATTGGCATTGATACCCTCTACCGCAGCGAGGATCTTGTGAGTATTGCCTATCAGCGGCAGTTTCGCGGCGGGGGTCGCATTGAGTATAGCTACATTCCCTTGGGCTAGCGCCCCATTC
>NZ_CALGOG010000025.1:0-4714 GCF_937958135.1 uncultured Thermosynechococcus sp.
ATGGTTTGACCATACCAGCAGACGCCAGGCTGAAAAACCAAAGACAAGGACGGCTACGCTGTCCGCGCTATCCTTCCTCGCCCTGTTAGCTTGCTCCCGCGCAGCAGTAGAGCGGGGCTTGCCGCGCACCGGGTCAAAATGGGTAATGAAAGGGAATCCAAGACTGAGTATTGCGGATCCCTGGCACTGGGAGGCAAACAAGGAAGGGCTAACGCTACTTAGGCTGGGGGTGCCGCCGGGAGCTTTTCCCCCCACATTCCCAGCCACTTGGTTACCTTGAGATCCCCGAACACCTGCACCTGACAGGCTAAGCGTAGCCCCTTAGAAAGCTGGTGGGGAGGGAGCGATAGACGGGTGCGCTCCCGCCAACCCATGGGGGAAACTTCTCCTTCAATCTGCACCGCACAGGTACCACAGGTGCCCAGCCCATGACAATTGACAATGTGAGCAGGTGGGTTGTAGAGTTGAACCCCCTCCTGGAGCAGCACCTGGCGCAAGTTGGCTCCTTCGGCACAGGAAAGGGTACGATCTTGAACTTGAATTTGCGGCATCAGCCCACCTCTGAGACCTGTAACAGTTTTATTTTGCCCTGGGATCCGGCTGAAAACCGGTTATTCCCACCGGCTTGCCCAAGATCCGAACGGCATTCTTTCGGCAGGCGGTATAGTTGAGGTGGTTGGATAGGTGAGTAGGGAAAAGCTCATGGTTTACAGTGAACCGCTCATGAATGCCTTCGATCGCTCTGCGGATGCCATCCTGGAGGCGCAAGAACCCCTCCGCTATGTGGAGATTGTCTCAGCAGTGGTCTCTAGCCTAAAGGAAGATGTTGCCTATGAAAATCATGAGCAGGGTCACACCTGGAGGTTTACCTACGGTACGGTTGATGTATTTGTTCATTTGAGCGGTGAGTCAGCGGAAGATACCCTGGCGGTTTGGTCCCCTGTTTTAACTTTACCCGTGGCGGAGCCGGCCAAATTGATGCAAAAGCTGCTGGAAAAAAATTGGACAGACACGCTAGAGGCGCGCTTCTGTATTTGGAATAACCAAGTGATCTTGAATCACTACCGCACCCTGGAGGAGATCACCGCCAGTGAAATTTCTCGTGCCATCACCATTGTGGCCAGCTTGGCAGATGAGTACGATGAACCTTTACAGGCAGAGTTTCCTAGCATCTAGCGCTCCTCGGCCATGGGATCCCTGGGGTACTACTGGCCCTACCAAGTTGCTACGGGGGCCTGGCACATGCAGCAGGATGACCGGCTTTTGCAGGAGCTGCGTCAGACTCCTCGAGTGGTGTTGCGTTTTTATGGCTGGGAGCAACTGACCCTCTCCCTGGGTCGTCACCAGCTTTGGGCAGAGGGTCAGGCAGAAGGTGATCTGGGGATCCCCATTGTGCGGCGACCCACAGGTGGGCGGGCTGTATTGCATCAGGCTGCAGTCGACCAAGCGGAGCTAACCTACAGCTTAGGCATCCCTTGGCAGCATTTGCAGCAAACTTTACCTAGCCTAAAGCGGACCTGTGTATACGACTACTGCTGCCGCTTTTTGCTGCAAGGCTTGGCGGAATTGGGCATTGTTGTGGATAGGCCCCACCCAAATCAACTCTACGGCCAAGAACGCCTCTACTCAGATAAAACCAGTTGCTTCGCGGCACGTACCCGCGCCGACCTGAGCTGGCAGGGCCAAAAATTGATCGGCAGTGCTCAACGCTGGCAACCTTGGGGGATCCTGCAGCAGGGATCCATTTTGCTACGGCCCAATCGGGAATTGTGGGAGCGTTATCTACCCGGTTCAAGAGTGGTGGGCATCTACGACATTTGCCCACAAGCCCCCGGGATCTCCAGCTTAATTGAGCATTTCTTGCAAGTAGCAGGGAAGTGCTTTTCGGTCCATTGGTTCCCAGTTTCCAATTTATTTTCCAATTTATAGGGATCCCCACAGAGTGGGGACAACGTGTATCTAATTCTGGTTGCAGTTGGCGAAACATTCGCGTTTCCAATTTATAGGGATCCCCACAGAGTGGGGACTCTTACGGTTTGGATCAATGGTGCTCTGGTAGATGGTTTTGTTTCCAATTTATAGAGACCCCCACAGAGTGGGGACTTCACGGATGGGTACAGCTGGAGGGTCCAGAGGTGGACTGGTTTCCAATTTATAGGGATCCCGACAGAGTTGGGATAGGCTCCATTAAAACCCAGTCAGGGCAAGGGATGCAAGAGCCATTTGCGAGGGGGTCGGCCAACTTGGTAAAAATGGGAGCTTGAGGAGGGGTCTGAAACCCTTATGCAGCAAGACAGAGTGCTACGCACCGCTACGCGAACGAGCGGGTCAACCCAAGTACGTCATTTCAGCGATCATATTCATATGATGATCGACTCTGGGGGTTGTACTACTGGGGGGTTACCCCAAACTTCCACCTGCGGGTAGGTGTGGCTCGACACAGGGTAGAACCTAAGGGAATCCTCACCTGCTTTAAATTGCTTTTTTTAGTTTTATTTTCAGCTCAGCATATTTTTGAGGCGAGAGAACACACTCAAAGACACTGTATTGCACCCGTCGTCCATAGCCTTCCAGTAAATCTGATATTTTTTTGCGGCGTTTATTGGAGGACCTATCGTAACAAATAACGTACAGAATCATCTTACCGAATTCGATAAGGAGAGTAGGTCATTTCTGGGTTATAAATACACTGCTTGAAGAGCTTAACCTGTCTGTTAAGTAGCTCCCAGCGAGGTTGCTCTTCATTCTCTGTTATGAGCTTTTCTGTCATTCGAGTCAAAAAGGCTCTTAGGTACTTTTTTCGTCCTGAATCATTCAGGAAACATCCTCCATTATGGTAGACAAAATCTTGTTCAACATTCATCACTCTAGTATTGACCAGCTATAGTACCAGCGAATCAACAGTAGGAGCGCGAAACTCCTCTAGCAAATCTGAAACCAGTGCTGCATGTTTGTAGCTACCCATATGGAAACATCCTTGATAAGGATCCAAATCTTGCAACTCAATCAAAGCTAAGAGATGATTCCAGAGTACGCTGTAGCCAAAACTCAGCATGGCATTTACCGGATCGGTAGGTGGGCGGCGCGTGTGTGTGAGCAGAACAAATCCTGGTTGCTTTAAGCAATTGCCCAGCTCAGGAAAATACAGAGCTGCCCCTGCCCCCTCAATTCCTCTAAGTTGCTCCGGTGATTCTGCCCTCAGTGCCTCTGCTGCCAAATACTCTAGGATATCAACCACCAAAGAACCAGATTCAGTCGCTCGGGATCGCAAATACCGCATCAAAAGCACCCGCCCATTCAGGAGCTTGGCCCGCACTATTTGCACTGCTGTTCGCAATCGCCACTCTGCTGACAAACTTTGTTGCAGACGAGCCAGGCGTCGGTAGCCTCTGTGAATGGGCATGATCCGCCCGTAGCAGTAGCCCAGTTGCGATAGGTAAGCAATGATGATGCTTCGCTGCAAACAGGCCCGTATCACATCAGTTGTTACCTGTGAGCAACCAAAGATGAATATCTGCTCCAGCAAAGGCAACTGCACCTCCTGCAGGAGTGTTTCCCCGCTGTGAACTTGGAGAAACTCCTGCTTGAGGCTGAGCCTACAGCCTTGCCGAGAAATATAGAGCGTTTGCATCAATCCTCATTTTGATTTGAGGGGCCAAATTTGTATACATCTGCCCTCTTCTAGTTTTTGTAGATACTCTCTTCGGGGACTTTCAGTAGCTCCAAATACGGTAACCACCTGATAATCATCCAAGTCAGAAATCCACACCGGCGAAGGCACAGCTCCCCCCTGAACAACCCCGCAGAGGAATTTGTCATACCTTCCCTCACCCTGATATCCCAACTGATGCAGCACCGACAAAGCATAGGGTTTATTACTGTCTGACTCGCCACTACAGACAACAATTCTACAATTAGCATCCACTGCTTCTGTCCATTTTTCCCTAGTTACGTTCCCAGCAGCTCTAGGATTCTGAGCGTCGATAGCATTCCCTAAAAGTAGTTGCATGGCTGCAAAGTAGTTTCTTAATCGCTCGCAAAATAACCCCTGAAACTCTCTGGCAGATTCAGGTAAACCCCAAAAATAATCTTGGGTTTTAGGAATCAATGTGGATCCCCGCCACCACGGTGCTTTTGGCCTGTCTTTGCGAGAATAACAGGGTCGCCTTGCTCCTTGACCTACTCCTCCTAAGTGAAACATCATCCAAGTTAAATTAAGGAATAATTTTTTCGCTGTCTCATACTTGTCTGCTGGACATTCCCCAGACAAAGAAAGGACTAAAATCCCCTCTTGTCTTCCCACCAGATCGTTTTTTCCTTCTGGATTTTCCTGGAGAACTTTTCCCTCCAAAATCTCCACCCGAATCCAACCTTGTTTAGGTTCAGGCGTAATCGCTCCAAATAGTTTTGCTTCCCATTCCTGCACCTGTTTTACAGGCAACACCCCTAACCCAAAAGCCCGAAACCAATAGCGCAGCATATTCTTAAAGGCTACCGGACGAACTTCTGGTTCCGGTTTAACTCGATGTTGCCACTGATGATTCTTCTGATTCATCCGCCACTCGATAAACTGATGTCGCCCATGGATGAGCTGCCCCTCCAATTCAAATGGCAACCGCAAAAACTCAAGAGGATGCCGGGAGGCATTGCCCTCAATCAGCCGTCCATAGCCGGAATTGATTTGAGAGCCAATCCCTTCTTCCAAACCTTGAAT
>NZ_CALGOG010000026.1:0-3200 GCF_937958135.1 uncultured Thermosynechococcus sp.
GAGCAAGAACGAGAGCTTTACGAGAAGCTGCGACAAGTTCAGTCTTATGACCCACGCGCTGCCTTGAAGCTTTAATCCCTACTGTTTTGGTTGAGCAACGCCGCCGCGCATCCTACGAATGGACGGGAAGCGTCATTAGCCAGTTAGCGGCGGATGTGATAAGGTTCTTCTAGCCAAGTATGGTACTATTGCCCGCCAGAAAAGACTTCTGGAGACCCGGGCGGATATAAGGCCTGCTTGGCAAGGTACAACTGAACCTGTAAGTCCTGGCATCACCCGACTTATAAACGTAGGCAACAGGCCAAAAGTTGGCATGAACAACTTCAACCCAAAACCCACAGGCAGAAATGACCTGGGGTGCTGCAAAGGCAAAAGTTCCTGGCAGTAGGCGAGAATGCCGCCTCCCTCTCTGGTAACAGGATTGGGAAGCTGCTTATGTAGGCAAAGCGTCATAAGCGGAGCATTCACATAGCCCTTCTATCTCGGCAAAGAGTTACCTTGCCGGTACAGGGATCCCTTGGGTGATAAAAGACTAAAGTGAAGGTGTTCCGCTTGCTAATTCTGTCAAGTGAATCTCTTCTCGTCTCCTGGGAGCTCTTATGAAAACTCTGTCTTTGGCTGCCTTGACTCTGACTTTTTGGGCTTTAACTTGTTTAGAAAAGTATTCTCAGGCAGGTTTTGCTCAGCCTGGACTGAGGATTGCACCCTCTCGCCCTATCACCGCAGCAGAGCTAGAGTCTATCTCCAACCTTTGGAAAACCGAACCGCCCATTCTAAGACCGATTTTGGATCAATCCTTTTCAGTTTACTTATCCAGATATGGAAATGTTTATTTTCTCTCTTTTTTTGATCAAAGCTTGCCAGATCGGCCCCCAGTACTCACTCACTGGCTGGTAGGCTCTGGGAGAGTACTCAAAGAATTGCCCTTCTCGGAGAAACTCATACCAAAATCCTACTTTCCATTTAGTTTGGATGCCGTTGTCTTTACAGACTTGTACTTCGATGGTTTGGAAGATATTTACACCATTGCTAGTTATATTACCGGCGTAGGACCGACAGGGGCGATCCCTTTCCCGGTGATCACAGTTTACGGGCAACGGGAGGATGGTTCCTTCGTCATTTGGGAGAATGTTAGTCTTGAGTTAACTACTAGCGGAGCTTCTACTGCGGCAGAAGTAGAAAAACTTTTGCCCCAGTTCTTACCCTCACCCTAAATTGTATTTCAGCTTACGGGTAGAGCAACCCTCTCCCATAGAAGAGCTTGGAACAGCCTCCGACCACACCATTCTCTAACCGTAACTTTCTCCCAGAGGGGAGAGGAACTCCGAAAAGGTATTGGGTGATCCCTGAAGGGTCTGTAATTTGAGGTGCACTTAGAGCAAAACTTTTCACAAAATCTTCGAGAAAACTTGTAAGGAGCTGATGTGCCCAGTCCAACTGCCGAACAACCGGAGCAAATCCGGGAACTGTTTAACCGTATTGCCCCCCATTATGACGACCTCAATCAAAAGCTCAGTCTCGGGCTGCATCGGGTTTGGAAGCAGATGACGGTGCGCTGGGCCAATCTGCCCCGCGGAGGACGAGCTCTTGATCTCTGCTGTGGTAGCGGGGATTTGGCTTTGCTGCTAGCCCGTCGCGTCGGACGGCAGGGGCATGTCATCGGCCTCGATTTTTCGCCGGCTATGTTGTCGATTGCTGCCTCCCGTTCTCAACGGCTGCTGCCAAAGCATTCTCTAGAGTGGGTTTTGGGTGATGCTTTGGCCTTGCCCTTTGCCGATCACAGCTTTGATGGCATCACCATGGGCTATGGTTTGCGCAACGTTACGGATATTCCACAGGCCCTAGGGGAGATAAAGCGGGTGCTCAAGCCGGGGTGTCGAGCGGCCATTTTGGACTTTCATCGGCCTACAGGGATCCCTTTCCTGGAACAATTCCAACGCTGGTACCTCAACACACAGGTGGTTTCTCAAGCCAAAACTCTCGGCTTAGGAGAGGACTATGCCTACATTGATCCCAGCTTGGATCGATTTCCCTGTGGAGAGGAACAAAAGCAACTGGCCTTGGCAGCAGGGTTTGAGCAGGTGACTTTCTTCCCTTTGATGGGGGGCATGATGGGGGTTTTGGTGGTACAAAAGTCCTCTCAGAGCTAACCGGCCACATCTAACAGATGGGATCAGATGGGATGGCCTCAACCGACAACAGGAGTAAGGGTAGCCTTGAAGGGATCCCGGCGGCGCAGCAGATCTTCCGTTTGCGCTTGAATTTCTGCCAGGGCTTTGGCCTCTGAAAGTTGCGTGCCTTGTCCGGCTACAGGGATCCCATCCACAAACACAGTGTGAAGATTGCTGGCGCGGGCAGCATAGACCAAGTTCCAAAGAATGTTGGTTCCCTCTCCACCGTTGAAAGTGCTCTCCCAAACCTGGGGCATCAAGTTGGGCTAGGCCAGATCCAGCAAGACCCAATCCGCTTTCTTGCCCACTTCAACAGAGCCAATTTCCTGTTCTAGACCCAGTACCTGAGCCCCTTCTATCGTGGCCATCTGCAGCATGGTGGGGGCAGGTAGGGCAGCAGCACCCTAGTGCTTCACTTTTTGCAGCAAAGAAGCAAACTTCATCTCCTCAAACCTGTCCAGGTTGTTTTTGGAGATATTCCCATCGGTGCTCAGGCCAATGCGGATCCCGTCTGACAGCATCCTTGGAATGGGGGCGATCCCGCCGGCCAGCTCGGCCTTGCCAATCGGGCCGTGACAAACCGCAGTCCCCGTCTCCTTGAGGGTAGCCGCCGCGCATCCTACGAATGAACGCGAAGGTCATTGGCTAGTTAACGGCGGACGGGGTAGAAGTGTTCCAGTCAAGTACGGCACTATTGCCCACCAGACCAGAACTCTGGGCGTCTGGGTAGATCTAAGACCTCCTTGGCAAGGTACAACTCAACCTGCAAGTCCCTGGCATCACCCGATTGATAAACCTAGGGAACAGGCCAAAAGTTGGCATGAACACTTTCAACCCAAAACCCACAGGCAGAAATGACCTAGGGTGCTGCAAAGGCAAAAGTTCCTGGCAGTAGGCGAGAGCGCCGCCTCCCTCTCTGGCAACGGGATTGGGAAGCTAGGATTTAATTGCGAACCAATAAATCGCTAGTTGCGTTCACGAGAATCTTTGCTTATAGGGATCCGAGAGCATTGCGAGCATGGACAGCCA